>NZ_CP053848.1:1200000-1500000 GCF_013201605.1 Campylobacter ornithocola | reverse complement strand
TGTTTTGGTGTTGGGATTTTTTTTAATTAGCGTTTTAAGTACAAGCGTGCTTTATGCTATTAGCTCTTTGGCTGCGGCTATGGTTTTTTTAAGCGGATTTTATTTTTTACTTAATGCTGAATTTATTGGAGCAATTCAAATTATCGTTTATAGTGGGGCTATTTTAGGTCTTTATAGTTTTGCTATGATGTTTTTTGATGCCTCTATAAAAGTAAAAGAAAGTTTAAAAGGTAAAAGAATCTTCATTTTTGCTGTGATTTTTAGTGCCGTTTTGTTAGTTAGTATTATTATGGGATATGAATTTGGTTTAAATGAAACTAATGAGGTTTATGGTCTTGATTCTACCCAACAAATAGGTTTTGCTTTATTTACAAAATATATGCTTGCTTTTGAATTTATGGCAATTTTACTTTTAATAGCTTTAATTTGTGCCATAGTGCTTACTCAAAAAAATATAAAAAAGGATGAGCAATGATGTTGGAAAAATACTACATTGTGGCTATTTTGATGTTTATCATTGGTCTAATAGGGATTGTAAAACGCCAAAATTTGATTATGCTTTTTATTTCAAGTGAAATTTTATTAAATGCTGCTAATTTGGCCTTGGTTACAGCAGGAGCTTCGCATAAAGACATAGAAGGACAAATTTTTGCTCTTTTTGTTATGGGAGTTGCGGCTTGTGAAGTAGCTGTTGGAATAGCACTTTGTGTTTTATGGTATAGGAAAACAGGAACGCTAGAACTTAGTTCTTTGGCTGAAAAAGGAGAAATAAAATGCAAAATTTAGCTTTAATAGCACTATTTTCTCCTTTGGTTTCAGCGCTTATTTTGGGTATTTTTGCTTTTAGCACTAAAAAAATTATTTTAGGTTATTTGGCTTCTTTATTCATAGCTTTCTCAGCTCTTGCTTCAATTATTTTATTAGGCAATGGAGTGCATTTTAATTTCGAGCTTGGTACTTGGATATCTTTAGTAGATGTTAGTTTTGGTTTTAAAATAGATTCTATTACTTTAATCATGATGAATGTAGTAAGTATAGTAGCGACTTTTGTGCATTTGTATAGTATATTTTACATGGAGCATGATGAAGGATTTAATCGTTATTTTAGCTATTTGGGACTTTTTGTTTTTTCCATGATGTTTTTGGTTATGAGTGATAATTTTTTAGGACTTTTTATAGGTTGGGAAGGCGTTGGCTTGTGTTCTTGGCTTTTAATAGGCTTTTGGTATCATAATGAAAAATACACTTTTGCTGCTAATGAAGCATTTATTATGAATAGAATTGCAGATTTGGCTTTGCTTTTAGGAATTTTCTTAATTTATATAGAATTCAACTCTTTAAAATATGATGAATTTTTTACACTTTTGTCTTTAGATTATAATAATATTATTTTGATATTAATAGCAATTTTACTTTTTATAGGTGCTATGGGAAAATCAGCACAATTTCCTTTCCATACTTGGCTTGCTGATGCTATGGCTGGTCCTACGCCAGTTTCAGCATTGATCCATGCAGCGACTATGGTTACTGCAGGAGTGTATTTGGTTATCCGCGCAGGAGAGCTTTATTTACAAGTTCCAGAAGTGGGATATTTTATCGCTATACTTGGTGCTTTTGTGGCGCTTTTTGCTGCTTCTATGGCTATGGTAGCTAAAGATTTAAAAAGAATTATTGCTTACTCAACGCTTTCTCAGCTTGGATATATGTTTGTAGCAGCAGGTCTTGGAGCTTACGCAATAGCTTTGTTTCATTTAGCAACCCATGCATTTTTTAAATCTTTATTGTTTTTAGGCGCAGGTAATGTTATGCATGCGATGAATGATAAGCTTGATATTAGTAAAATGGGTGGACTTTATAAAAGTATGCGTTTTAGTGCTATTTTAATGCTTATAGGCTCTTTAGCTTTAGCAGGAATTTATCCTTTCGCTGGATTTTTCTCTAAAGACTTGATTTTAGGTTTTTCTTTTATAAGTCATCACCATGGAATTTTCTTAGCACTTTTGATAGCAGCTTTTATGACAGCTTTTTATAGTTTTAGACTTTTAATGCTTGTATTTTTTACTCCAAAAAGACATGAAGAGCATCCTCATGAGGCAAGCAAAATAGCCTTGCTTGCTATGAGTCCTTTGGCTTTACTTGCTGTTGTAGCGGGATTTTTTGAACATAGTTTTATGGAATTTGTAAGTAGAAATTTAGCTTTCATTAACGGACAAAATTCTTTAGTTATGATACTCGCAAGTGTAGCCGCAGTACTTGGGGTGCTTTTGGCTATTATAGCTTATTGGAAAAATTGGTTTAAACCATCACTTTCTAAAACAAGTATTTATAGGCTTTTGTTTAATGAATACTATATACCAAGGTTTTATCATCAATTTATTATTGGTAAATATGCGTTATTTTGCGAATTTTTGAGAAAAAGTGATAAAGAAATTTTGGATTCCTTGATAGATAATATTGCATTTTTTCTAAAAACATTTGCTAGGATTCTTAGTGTAAGTAAGGATTATTCTTTGGTTTTAAGAATTGTTATTTTGGCTTTTGTGTGTTTATTTTGTTTAGCGTTGGCGGTGTAAAATGCTTAATTTATTGATATTATTTCCATTTTTTGCAGCTTTTATAGCTTTATTTTTACAAAAAGAAGATTCTAAGGCTTTTGCTGTTTTAGTTAGCTTTTTAATTTTGGTTTTAAATGTTTTTTTGCTACTTAACTATCATGGTGGTATAGCCTATGAGTTTAGTTTAAATTCTTTAATAGTTAATTTCCATATAGGTGTAGATGCTATAGCACTTTATTTAATGTTGCTTTGTTCTATTATGATTTTTTTATCTTTTGTGTGTTTGGATATACAAGATAAAAGTGTTGTAGTGAGTATATTTTTACTGCAATTTTGTATTATAGGACTTTTTGCTTCGTTAGATGCTTTGTTGTTTTATGTATTTTGGGAATTTTCTCTTGTACCGCTTATTTATTTAATCGGTAGGTATTCAAATAACTATAAAGCAGGGATTAAATTTTTCATTTATGCATTTTGTGGTTCTATGCTTATGCTTTTAGCAATTATTTATGTAGGGTTTTTGTATTATCAAAGCTTTGGATACTGGAGTTTTGATTTGCTTGCTTGGTATAAGAATGAATTTTTTATACCTGAAAACATACAAAATTTAATTTTTATAGGATTTTTCATCGCCTTTGCGATTAAAAGTCCTTTATTTCCTTTTCATACTTGGGCTCCAAAAGTTTATGCAAAAAGCCCGACTTTAGTATCTGTCATGCTTGTAAGTTTTAAAATGGCACCTTTTGGATTTTTAAGATTTATCTTGCCTTTAACATCTGATACTTTAAGTCATTATCATTCTTTACTTGCTATTTTGTGTATAGCTGGGATTTTATATGCGGCTTTGATTGCTTTTAAAACTAAAGACTTAAAAGAATTGATTGCTTATAGCTCTATTTCGCATTTGGGTGTGGTGATTTTAGGTATCATTACTTTTACATATAATGGAGTTAGTGGTTCTGTATTTTATATGTTTGCACATGGTATAGTAACAGGTGGTTTATTTTTAACTGCTTATATGCTTTATAAAAGATATCATACCTTTGACTTGGATTGTTATAAAAATTTAGCTAAAAATGCTCCTTTATTTAGCTTTTTCTTTGCTATATTGCTATTTTCATCTATTTCGCTACCTCTAACTATTTCTTTTGTGGGTGAGTTCTTGATTTTACAAGGTGTGGCAAGTGTAAATTTGTGGTATGCTTTATTTGCAGGTGGTGTGATTATTTTAGGGGCTATTTATATGCTAAATATTTATAGAAATATGTTTTTTACTACTTGTGAAAAAAAGATAGAAAAACTAGTGTTAAAAAAGGGTGAAATTTTTGTTTTGAGCATTTTGAGTGCATTGGTAATTTATTTAGGAATAGCTCCAAGTGCTATGCTTGATCAAATTGCTTCTAATGTAAATAGTATTCTTGAGGTTATGCAAACAAGAAATATTGCAATAGAAAATCAAAAAATCATAGATGATATAAGAGGTTTTTAATGAGTGGTTTTAGTTTAGAAAAATTAAATTTTATATTATTATTTCCTGTGTTGTCATTGCTTTTTTGGGCTATTGTATTGTTATTATTGGATGCTTTTAAAAAGCTTTCTAGAAATTTTTATATAGGAGTAAGTGTTATAGCTTTGCTCAGCACTTTGTGTTTTTTATTGCTTTATAATGGCTTTGTTTTAAATGATTCTCATGCTTTTTTTGGTTTGTTTGTAAGTGATAATTATGCGATTTTTGCTCAAATAGTCATTTTGGTTTTTTCTATGTTTTATTTGTTAATGGACAAAGATGAGCAAAAGGCAGAATTTTTTTCTTTGTTTTTATTTATGATAGCTTCTTTAATTTTAATGGTATCTAGCACCAATCTAATCATAATTTTCTTGGCACTAGAGGGTTCTTCTTTGGCTCTTTATACGCTTATTGCTTTAAGAGGAACTCACAATGCTATTAGTTCTAGTATAAAGTATTTTACTCTAGCGGCAATTGGAGCTGGATTTTTTGTTTTTGCGTGTGCTTTCGTATATTTAAAAACCAAATCTTTAGATTTGGACAATTTATTGCATTCTGAACATATCTCAGACCCTATCTTGCTTTGTGCTGGGGTGATGTTTTTGGTTATTGTTGGGATAAAGCTTTCTATTGCCCCTTTTCACTTTTGGTTAAAAGATGTATATTATGGGGTACATACGAATTTTATAGCATTTATTTCTATAGTACCAAAAATAGCTATGATAATAGTAGTTTTAAGAATTTTTTCTGCTTTAGGTGGTGGAGTAAAATTTGAATATATTGTAGCATTGTTAGCGATTTTTTCTATGCTCGCTGTAAGCATAGTGGCTTTAATTCAAAAAGATGTGAAAAAAATGCTTGCATATAGTTCTATTACTCACTCTTCTTTTATATTAGCGGTGATTGTTTCTAGTATGAGTGTAAGTTCTCAAGGTGATGGCACTTCTTATCTGCTTTCAATTTTTGCTTTATTTATGTATTGGATATCTTTTGCTTTTGCAAACTATGGAATTTTCTTGATATTAAGTTTATTTCAAAAAAGTTCATTTGAAAGTTTTTCAGGTTTGTTTGACCAAAGACCTGTGTTATCTATAATGATTGCTATATTTATTTTATGTATAGCAGGTATTCCGCCTTTTGGAATTTTTTGGGGTAAAATTTTAATTTTAGCTTCTATTTTGAACTCAGGCTATTATGTGCTTGTTTTTGCTGTAGCTTTAAGTTCTATGATTATGCTTTATGCTTATTTGAAAATTTTAATTTATATCTTTTTCAAAAAAGCTCAAATAATAGAAAGTGTTAACTTAGATGTAAAACAAAAGATTATTTTATGCTTGTGTTTAGTCGGAAGTCTTTCTTGTGTATTTTTGCTTTTGTAAAATAATATTGCTATAATCACGCTTATGATAAGGATTTTATTTTTATTTTTATTAAGCATAACATATACATTTTCTTTTGAAATAATTGTTAATAAAGGGGAAGAACACAAGCGCCCTTTTACGCTTTTACATCTAAAAGATAATAAAGATTTCACTTGTAAAAGTATTTTTGAATTTGAAAAAACTCATTTTGAATGTAATGTTTTAGGTGTTAGTAGTATGCAGTTTGAAGATAAAGAATTCGATACTTTTGCAATTCGTTTTGAAAAACAGCAAACATTTTTAACGATAAAAATATATCCTAAAATTTTAGCGAAAATGTTTAATTATTCTCAGAATATTTTTAACACCAAAGAAATCCATACCCAAAATAGCGATACTTCTAAACATTTTGTTTTTATTTTTACAGAAGATTTGAGATATTATAAACCAAGTGATGGTCTTGATTTTAATATTTATTTTGAAGATGCATTAATGCCTTATATCGGTGCTTTAGATTTGAATTCTAATCCTATGGAAACATCTAAAAGTGTAGATTTTAATACATATTTTAACATTAAGCAAGAATATGAGGCAAAAAAATATGATCAAGTATTAAGGGATGCAACTAATGCCATTAAACGCTATCAAGGTAGTGTTTTTATGAATGAATTTGAACTTTATAAATTAAGAGCACAAAATAAACTTTACACTTACGAGCTTGATAAAGATCAGCAAGTATTGGAGCAAATGTTAGATGATGCTAAAAGATGGGTAAGAACTTATATTAACGATAAAGACTATACAGAAGTAATGTATATTATGATGAGAGTTTATATGGGTTTATCTCAAAGGTCTAATGTTGAATATATTGTAGACACTTTAAATACTGAGCACAAAGGTGATAAATACACCATAATGGCTTTGCTTGATTATGCAGATTATTTGTACAATTTGGGTAAAAAAAATACAGCTAATAATATTTATCAAGATGTATATTACTCTACTCCAAATGCAGATTTAGCTAGTAGAGCCGCTTTGTTTTTGTCAAAAAATTATTTAGAAACTCAAAATATAAAAGAAGCTAAAGAATTAGCTAGTAAGATTTTAGAATCAAATCCTGAATTTTTCATGAATGATTTAGAAAATTCTTTATCTTTGGCTAAAGCTTTTAGTAATAACAAGGTTTATGATTTGAGTTCTAAAATTTATGAGTATATTTTTGCTCATTTAACTAAGGTAGATAAAGAGTATGAGAGAGTATTAAAAGATCTTGCTTTAGCCTTATTAAATGCAAATGAATACACTAAAGCTCAAAAATATTTAGATCTTTACGCAGAGGATTTTCCTTTGGGCGAATATGTGAGTTTAATCAAAGAAGCACAAGATAAAAACTTTTTATATTTAAAAGATGCTAATGCAAGTTTTTTACATCAAAGATATGAAGAAATTATGAAAAAATATGCTGGAGAAACTTCTAGTAAAGCATTGTTTGATAATGTAAAATTATATTTTCAAGAAAAAAACTATGAACAAGTTATAAATTATCAAAAAGATATAGAAAAATATTCTAATAAAGAAGTTAAGGATCTTTTAGAACAATCTGCTATTTTGGTTTTAGAGCAAAAATTAAAAAATGATGAATGTTTAGCCGCTGTTAAAATATATGATGATTTTAAAGCTTATAATGTAGGGAGTAAAATACAAAATAAAAAACAAATGCTTGAGTGCTTTAAACGTACAACGCGTATAGAAGAAGCTAAAAAATATATAGTAGAAAATGAAGACGATGATGTGATTTTTTATAAGCTTCAAAATGCAGATTTAGCACTTAAAGATAAGCGTTATAACTTTGTTGTAAAAACAATTAATGATATTTTAAACACAAGAACTATTATTAGTGATAATGAAAAATTTGAAGCAAATTATATTAAATTCTTTGCTGAGCTTAAATTACAAGATTATAATGCTATGATAAGAACTTTGCAAAAATTAGAACAATTTCCTATGAATTATCGTATGGTTGAGTTATATTATGAGTTTTTACTCTATTGCGAAAAAAATAATTTCTTAACAAGTATTTTAACTTATGCTCCAAAGGCGATTGATTATCAAAATTTAAAAGGAGTTAATCTTTTTAGTCCTGATTTAGAATTTATCTATATAAAAGCTTTAAGACAAAGTAATCAGCCTCAAAAGGCTTTAACCTTATTTAAAGACTTGCTTGCCAATCCTTTAAAAGATGATGAGCGTGCAAGAGCTTTTTATGTGCAAAGTAATGTATATGAAGATTTAAAAGATATACCAAATCAAAAGCAAAGTTTACAAGATTGTATAGATATTAACACAACAAGCAATTGGCAAAATTTATGTAAAGATAAATTAAGTGTTTTAAACACTCAACCTTGATATTTTTTTAAAATATAAGTTTTTAAATTTTCATAAGCATTTTCAAAATCTAAAATTTCTTTATCGAATTTTTTATTGAAAGTTCTTTGTCTTTTAGCAAGTTGTCTTGTGTGGATGATGATAAGCTCTTCAAGTTCTTTTTGATTTATTTTTTGGTCTAAAAAATATTTGCATTCTTTTAAACCTATGGAATTTAATGCTTTTAAAGTATGATCATAATTATTAAATAGCATTTTAGCCTCATCTATTAAACCTTCATCAAGCATATTTTTAGTGCGTTTAATAATGCGTTTTTCTAAAAGTTCTTTTTGCCAAGAAATTTCAAAAATATCAAGTTTTTTGATTAAAGCTTCTTGTCTAGTTTCTTTTAAAATTTCACTTGGAATTTTATTAGTTTGCTCATAAATTCCAAGCCATTTTTTTAAACGATAGCTATCATTTTTTTCTATTTTAGCTTGCGGATCAATTTTTGTCATTAAATGATAAATTTCATCATTACTTAGTATGCTTTGGCTTTCTTTAAAATTTTCACTCAAACCATCCATTAAAGCTTTTAGATAAAAACTAGTGCCACCTGTGATAATAAGTATTTGGTTGTTTTTTTTTGCAAAGGCTTTTGCTTTTTTGTACTCTTCAAAAAATAAAGCAATATTAAAGTGTTCATCGACATTTAATAAATTTACACCAAAATAATCAAGCTCATCTAGGGTTTTTTGTTCTGTTTTTGCTGAAGCAACATTAATTTGTTTATACACACAAAGACTATCAAGGCTTAAAATACTTGCGTTAAATTCATAAGCTAGTTTGTTTGCAAGTTCTGTTTTGCCACTTGCGGTAGTTCCAATGAGTGCAAATTCAAAAAACATCGTAAAAATATCCTAAATTTAAAATTATTTTAGTAAAATCATAACAAAAATATATTATAAAGAGAAAAAATGCCTATATTAAAAGAAAAATTGAAAGATATTTTAGATTTAATTGTTTTTAAACATTCTATTTTTGCCTTACCATTTTTATTTACTTCGATGATTGTAGCTTCTGTTATTTTAAACGATAGTACATGGTTTGGCTTTAAGGCTTTGTTTTTGGGTGTTATTTGTGCAGTAAGTGCAAGAAATTTTGCAATGGCTATTAATCGTTTAATGGATGAGGATATTGACAAAAATAACCCAAGATGTGCAAATAGGCCTAATATTGATGGACGTATAGGAAAGGTCAGTATTTTACTTTTTATTATAATAAATGCCATTGTTTTTGTTTTAGCAAGTTATTTTATTAATAAATTAGCCTTTGCTCTTTCTTTGCCGGTATTGTTTATTTTAGCTATTTATTCAGCTTTTAAAAGATTTTCATCCTTAGCACATTTAGTATTAGGATTTTGCTTAGGACTTGCTCCTATTGCGGGCAGTATTGTAGTTTTGGGAAGTATTGAAATTTATAGCGTGATTTTGTGTTTGGGTGTTACTTTTTGGACAGCTGGTTTTGATTTGCTTTATGCTTTACAAGATATGGAGTATGATAAAAAAACAGGCTTGCACTCTATACCTGCTAAATTTGGGCTTGAAGCAACCCTATTTATCTCAGCATTTTGCCATATTTTAGCAGTACTTTTTTGGCTTTTATTTGTCTGGGTGGCTCCAACGGGAAACATTGCCTTTTTAGGAGTAATAATTAGTGCTGCTATTTTATTTTTTGAGCACCGTATTGTCAGAAAGAATTTTGCAAAAATTGATAAAGCATTTTTTACTTTAAATGGGTATTTAAGTATAGTATTTTTTATATTTATTTGGGTTGATCTTTTATGGAGATAAAATTTTTTAAAAGCTCACTGGAGCTTGAGTTTGAAGAGAGCAAGGAGAGATATGAAGAGTTTTTACAAGAATATCTTTCAAGTAATAATTATGTTAATTTAAGCAAGTGGAAAAAACTTGCATCAAGAGTGGAATTTAGTGAAGGTGAACAAATTATTTTTGATTTGCTTATGGACATAAAACAAGAATTGTATTTGATAAAAAATGATATTAATAAAACAAAATTATTTACAGATTTAAAATACAAAGCCTTCGTGATAGGTGTAAATTTTGCACATATTCAATTTAAAGACAAATGTTTAACTCAAGATATGGAATATTACGCAAGATTTGAGATAAATGGCCAAAAAATTAGTATTTTTTTTAAAGCTTTAAGCGAAAATGAGGCAAAAATTATGCAGATAAAAGCTGAAGATGAGCTTGTTTATGATAATTTTGTAGCAAATATGCAAAGAGCAATGATTAAGATTTTAAAGGAGCAAGAGAATGGGTAGTGATTTATTATTGTGGCTTGTGGTGGCTTTATTAATTTTTGCTATGTTTGCTTATATGATGATTAAAGAAAAAGAAAGTATTGCTAAGATTAATGAACTTGGCAAGATGATTGAAGATTTAAACAAGCAATATCATTATTTAAAGAAAGAAAGTCTAGATGAACAAGAGCAAGAAAAAGAAGAAATGGATATTGAAGTTATAAAAGAAGAATTAAAAGAAGAGCTTTTGCAAATATTAGAACAAAAAATCAATCAAAATATCATTCCTGTTTTAAGTGCTTTAAAAGAAGTAGAAGAGGTGATTGAAGAGTTTCAAAGTGAGCAAAAAAATCGTTTGTTAAATTTAGAGCAAAAAACTCAAAGTATTACAAAGCTAAGCCCAAGCTATGATAATGAAGAGCAAAAAGTTATAGAGCTTTTTAATCAGAAAAAATCTATAGAGCAAATTGCTAAAGATTTGCGTATAGGTATGGGTAGGGTTGAGCTTATTTTGAAATTCAATAAATTATTATAAAGGCCCTTTATGTTGGTGGATAGTTATGGAAGAGTGATTGATTATTTAAGAATTTCAGTAACACAAAGATGTAATTTTCGTTGCCTTTATTGTATGCCAAAAACTCCATTTGAATGGAGTGCTAAGGAAAATCTTTTATCATTTGAAGAGCTTTTTATGTTTGTTAAAGTTTGCATTGATGAAGGGGTTAAAAAAATTCGTATTACAGGCGGTGAGCCTTTAGTAAGAAAAGATTTGCATAAATTTATTGCTATGATTAGTGAGTATAAGCAAGATCTGGATTTAGCACTTACCACAAATGCTTCTTTATTAAAACAACAAGCAAAGGATTTAAGGCAAGCTGGCTTAAAAAGAATTAATATTTCGTTAGATACACTAAAAGAAGAAGTTGCTTTTAAGTTAGCTCAAAAAAATATACTTAAAGATGTGTTAAATGGTATTAATGAGGCTTTAGAATTGGGTTTTAATATCAAATTCAATACCGTAGCACTTAAAGGGATTAATGATAATGAATTTATCAATCTTTTGGAATTTGCCAAAGAGCGTAAAAGCCAAATTCGTTTTATAGAATTTATGGAAAATTATCATGCTTATGGGGACTTAAAAGGTTTAAAATCAGCAGATATTTTAAATATTATTGCTCAAAAATATTCTTTTAGACAAGGACAAAAAACACCAAATGCACCCGCGACCATTTATGAACTTGAAGATGGATATAAGTTTGGTATTATTGATCCGCATAGTCATGATTTTTGTGATAGTTGTAATCGTATAAGACTCTCAGCAGAAGGTCTTTTAATACCTTGCTTATATTATGATGAGGCTTTAAGTATTAAAAAAGCTATACGCAATAAAGACATAATAGGTGCTTGTGAGGTTTTAAAAACTGTGATTAAAAATAAATCAGAAAAAAACAGATGGACTGAAAATGAAGCTAATCAAAGTTCAACAAGAGCCTTTTATCAAACAGGTGGATAATGGAAATTGTTGAAACTTTTTTAAGCTTACAAGGCGAGGGGAAATATAGTGGAAATTTGGCTATATTTGTCAGATTTGCTGGGTGTAATTTTAATTGTATAGGTTTTGGAGTAAAAAAAGAAAAAGATTCTAAAATACTTTTGGGTTGTGATACTATTAGAGCTGTTCTTACTAAAGAATTTAAAGCTTGTTATAAAACATATAATGCAAAAGAGCTTTTTGATGAGGTTTTAAAGCTAGTAAATTTGTGTAAGCCTATAGTTGTAATTACTGGCGGGGAACCTTTGTTAAATTATCAAAATAAAGAATTTTTGTGTTTTATTAGTTTACTTCTAGAACATAATTTTAAAGTGCATTTTGAAACCAACGCAAGTATTGAAATTGATTTTGAGAAATATCCACTATATAAAAAGTGCTATTTTGCCTTAGGGGTGAAGCTTAGTAATAGTGGAGTAAAAAAAGAAAAAAGGATCAATGAAAAAGCCTTAGAAGCTTTTAAAAATCATGCTAAGGGTAGTTTTTATAAATTTGTTTTAGATAGGGATTTTTTAGAAGAAAATAAAGCTTTAAAAGAAATTAATGAAATTTTACAAATTTGTGAAAATGAAGTTTTTTGTATGCCTATGGGAGTAAATGAGCTAGAAGTTTCTAAAAATGCCTTAAGTGTTGCTGAATTTTGTATAAAAAATGGATATAATTACTCCGATAGATTACATATTAGAATTTGGGGAGATAAAGAGGGTATATGATTATTAGAAAAATGTTTGAATTTGAAAATGCTCATATTGTTAGATTTTGTAGCTCCAAACGATGTAAAACAAGTATACACGGACATTCTTATAAGGTAGAAATTTTACTTGAGAGTAAATACCTTGATAATGCTGGAATGGTATATGATTTTGGTTTGTTAAAAGATGAAATAAAACAAATTATTGATAGTTTTGATCACGCTATTACACTTTTTAAAGATGATGATAAAGCTTATTTGGAAGATATAAAAAAGCATTCGCAAAGATGGGTTAGCTTGCCTGTGAATGTAAGTGCAGAAAATTTTGTACGCGTATTTTTTATATTGATTGATACTTTACTCTCAAAGACCAAAATGATTAATGGTGAGCAAGGTGTAAATTTAAAAAGTATTATTGTGCATGAAACAAGAACGGGTTATGCGCAAGGTTTTAAAGAAGATGCTTATAGTGAATTTTTGCCAAAAATCACTTTAGCAGATATTGAATTTTCAAAAGCTATATGTGATGAGTGGAAAGATAAGGATTTTTTTAAAAAACTTCAAAATTCGAATTTTATTTTTGTCAATCAAAAGGAGGTATGATGAAAAAGGTTTTGCTGATTGTGCCATTATTGCTTTTTATAGCTTGCTCTAATCAAGAAAATAATAATACAAAAAAAGAAGTACAAACTGAGCAAGTTCAGATTGAACAAAGTGATTCTGGTGTTGTTATAAATGATGAAACACTTCCTATACCCGTAGATGATGATATCAAAGATGAAAATAATACGCAAGGATAGTGATGGATCAAAGTTATGAGTTTTTTTTGGCATTACACGTATACAGTTTATATGCAAATGGTTTTTTAATGTTGTTTTATTTATATCTAACTCAAAGTAGTTTTTCGCAAGAGTTTATTTTTATAAAAAGAATTCGTTTGTTTTTACCAATTTATTATTTATTTTTGGCAATTACGCTTTTTACCGGAAGTTTACTTTGGGCTTTAAAACATTTTGAGTTTAATCTATATATGCTTTCTATGTGGATTTGTTGGATTTTTATTTTTGCTTTAGCTATTTATCAATTTATATTATTTAAAAAAGCAAGATTATTTAAACGTTATGCGAGATTTAGATTTTTAAGCTTTTTTATTTTGTGTTTGGGTATATCTTTGCTTTTTGTACCTTATTTGCTTCAAAGGTTTTATTTTTAATGCGATTTTTGTATCATCCACAAAGCGGTGCTTTAAATTTGGAGTTGAAAAATGAAGCTTTTTTACATTTGAAGGCTAGAAGAATTAAAATAGGTGATAAAATCATATTAAAAAATTTAAAAGATTTTTTTGCTTATACTTACGAATGCATCGGACTTTCTAGACATTCTTGTGTATTAAGTTTGCAGAATAAAAAAGAAGAAAAACAAGAATTAAAAACATATTTGCACATAGCTTTAGCAGTGATTGATCCAAAGATCATAGAAAAAACTTTACCTTTTTTAAATGAGCTTGGGGTTGCAAAACTTTCTTTTGTGTATATGGATTATTCACAAAAAAATTTTAAGTTAGACTTTAAAAGAATGGAAAAAATTCTTATAGAATCATCTCAACAATGTGGTCGTGCCTCTTTAATGGAGCTTGAAATCTTTGATAATTTTAAAAAATTTCAGCAAAATTATGAAAATATTGTTTTAATAGACTTTGAAGGTGAAGATTTAATGAGTTTTGAATCTAACAAACATGTATTTTTAATAGGTGCTGAAGGTGGATTTTCTCAAAAAGAAAGAGAAGCGAATGTAAAAAAAGCAAAATTGCAAGCTGATTTTATACTGAAAGCTCAAACGGCTTTAGTAGGGGTTGCTTCAAAAATCATAATTTAAAAACATGCTTAAATTTAGCTATTTTTTATATAAAAATCTATATAATTACGCCTTAATGTTTTGAAAAAGGATAAACAATGAAAAAAGAAATTCACCCAGAATATGTAGAATGCAAAGTTAGTTGTGCTTGTGGAAATTCTTTTACTACTAAGTCAAATAAACCAGAAATTAAAGTTGATATTTGTTCAAATTGCCATCCATTCTTTACAGGTAGTGAAAAAATCGTAGATGCTGCAGGTCGTGTAGAGAAATTTAAGAAAAAATACGCAATGCAATAATGTTATATTTTATTCCTACACCCATAGGAAATTTAAACGATATTTCTTTTCATTCTTTAGAAATTTTGCAAAAATGCAAACTCTTTTTATGTGAAGATACAAGAGTTTGCAAGTCTTTGGTCCATCTTCTTAATGAAAAATTTAATCTAAAAATAAAACCTGATAAATATCTAGCCTTACATACTCATAATGAAAAAGATTTTTTAGCAAAAATAGATGAGAATTTTTTTGAACAAGATATTGCGTATTTAAGTGATGCGGGTATGCCAGGCATTAGCGACCCAGGTCAATTTTTAATCGAATATGCTACCAAAAATAATATTGATTATGAAGTCTTAGCAGGGGCAAATGCTGCTTTGCTTGCATTAGTTTCAAGTGCATTTTGTAAAAAAGAATTTATTTTTATGGGATTTTTAGCCAATAAAAACCCTCAAAGACAAAAAGATATTGAAAATTTAATGCTTAATCCTTATCCTAGCATAGTCTATGAAGCACCCACTAGAATACTTAATTTAATAGAAGAAATAAGTAAAATTGATCCTTTGAGAGAAATTTTTGTCATAAAAGAAGCAACAAAGAAATTTGAAGCCAAATTTAGAGCAAATGTTTTAGAGATTCTAGAAAAATTAAAAATAATGGATTTGCGTGGTGAATGGTGCGTGGTGATAAGTGCTAAAGAAAAGCAATTTCACCAAAACACCTTGTGTGAGCAAGATGTTTATGAGCTTGATTTACCTTTAAAAGCAAAGGCAAAGCTTCTTTCAAAAATCAATGCAAAATCTCCAAAAGAAAATTATCAAAAACTGCTTTTAAGTTGAATTTGGTTATTATTTAAAAATGATAGTTTATGGTAAGCAAGTGTTTTTTTATATCTTAGAAAAACACAAAGAAAAAATTAAAGAGATTTATTTAGCAAAAGAGTGTGAAAAATCTGATTTTTCAAAAATAGCAAAGGTATCAAAAAAAATTAAAAAGCTTGATTTTAAAGCTGCACAAAGTTTAGCAAGGGGTGGAAATCATCAAGGTTTTTTAATGGAAATTGCTGAGTTTGAATTTAGCTCTTTTGAAAGTTTAAAAGAAAAAGATTTCGTAGTTATTTTATATAATATTAGTGATGTTGGAAATATAGGTGCTATTATGCGTAGTGCTTATGCACTAGGAGTTGATGGAGTTATTTTGGTAGCTAAAAGTGTAGCTATGGATGGAGTGATCCGTGCAAGTAGTGGTGCGGCTTTAGATATGAAAATAGTCTTGAATGATGATATTTTGAGTATGATAAATGAATTAAAACAAAAAGGTTTTTATATCTATGCTAGTGCGAGCGGAGGTAGTGATATACATACTATAAAAACCAAAGAGAAAAAAGTTTTGATTATGGGAAGTGAAGGTTTTGGTATAGCGCCTAAAGTGCTTAAAAAATGTGATGAGTGTATAGGTATAAAAATGCATAATGATTTTGATAGCTTAAATGTTAGTGCTGCATTTGCGATACTTTGCGATAGGATGAAAAATGGATAGTTGGAAAAAATTAGAAGATTTAAATTTATTGGAAGTTCAAAAAAGAACACAGATAGAAATGGCTTGTCTTGAGTATATCATCAAAAAAGACTTTAAGTCTTTATCTCGCTTTAATGTAAATGGTTTTGTTAAAATTTTACAAAGGGAATACGAGCTTGATTTTTCTAGTTTTTTAGAAGAATATCATGTTTATTTAGAGGAAAATGGTATTGAGAAAAAAAACCATATACATATTTCACCTAAAATGAACTCATACACTAAAGAAAGTTCAAGTATTTGGTATATTGTGATTGTAGTAGTGATACTTTTGATAGTAGTTTTAGCTTGGGGTGTTTCAAGATTTTTTCAAAGTTCCACTTTAGATGAAAATACCACTAATGTATTAAATCAAGAGCAAATTGTTTTAGAAGAAAAAGTTGATGAGAATGAAACTCCAGCTCTTAACTTTTTTGCTGATGATGTTATAGAAAACAATGAGACAAATGCAAGTGCTATTTTAGAATCAATAGATGAGAGTAATAATACCATAGAAGAAACACTAGAAGATAATACTAGTTTAAATATGCCTGAAGAAAATATGGTTTTGCTTAAAGAAAGTGTTATAAAACCAAGCGCAGAGCTTTGGCTTGGTATGGTGGATTTAAAAACTTTTAGAAAAAATTCTTTGACTATTAAAAATGATTATGTTTTATCTTTGGATAAAGATATGTTAATCACTACAGGTCATGCTGCTTTTAGTTTAAATGATGAAAATAACAATACTTTAGAGTTTAAAAACGGTGTGTCTAAGTTTTTAATGATTAAAGATGGTAAAATCAAACAAATTACAAAAGCTGAGTTTATAAAAGAAAATAGAGGAAAATTATGGTAAGAATTTTAATATTTTCCATTTTTTTTACTTTTAATGCTTTTGCGCTAAGTGCTTTAGAAGTTGCTAAGCATATTGTTAATGATAATTCTAAAGATGCGCAATTGGAACTTTTGTTTGCAAGAAATGATTATAAAGATGAGCGCGGAAATGTAGATATTTACACTATTTCTCAAATTTTAAAAACCAATTCTTTGGCAAATTTTATATTAAATGAGCCAAAAACTTTAACTTTTAGTTTTAAAGCCCAAGCTGATTCTGTTTTATTTTTTAAGACGATTAATGATACTTTAAATGAACTAGGTTATATTTATTTTATACCAACTGAATTAACTTTAAGGGAAAACTATATCACATATAAGCTAGCTGTAGATTCTCAGTATATGCTTGATCCAGGAGTTTTTTATAAGGCTTTGTTGGGTAGTTCTGTTTTTATTAAAGATATTTATAAAATTTCAGAGTTAAATTATGAATATGAGCTAGATTTTTCAAAAGCAAAACCTAAAGTCAATACTCAAATTCCATTAAATACCATTACTCAATTAAACAAACCTTTAAGAGAATATATTATTGATTTGCAAGGTGCAAAAAGTATGGAACTTAGTGCACACAATCTTGACTCTTGGTTTTGTAAAATTCAGTTTTTAGATAAAAATTTAAATTTTATTCAAGGTGTAGAAAATACACATAAGCAAAATGAGGTAAATGTAAATATACCATTGGGCGCAAAATATGCTATTATAGGGGATATGTTTAGCCTTGATAATATAAAAAGGGGTTTAAAAATTTACTTAAGACGCTAAAAGGATGGACAATGTTTGAAGAAATTCATTTTAATACCATAGAAAGACTTCCAAATTATGTTTTTGCTGAAGTTAATGCGATTAAAATGGCAGCAAGAAGAGCGGGGGAGGATATAATAGATTTTTCTATGGGGAATCCTGATGGCAAAACTCCTCAACATATTATAGATAAACTTTGTGAAAGTGCAAATAAAGACAAAACTTCAGGTTATTCTGCTTCGAGTGGAATTTATAAACTAAGACTTGCAATTTGTAATTGGTATAAAAGAAAATATGATGTTGATTTAGATCCTGAAAGTGAAGTAGTTGCAACGATGGGTTCTAAAGAGGGTTTTGTAAATTTAGCAAGAGCTGTGATTAACCCAGGAGATGTAGCTATTGTACCTACACCTGCTTATCCTATACATACTCAAGCTTTTATCATAGCAGGTGGTAATGTAGCAACTATGAATTTTGATTTTAATGAAAATTATGAATTAAATGAAAATACTTTTTTTGAAAATTTACAAAAAACACTACATGAAAGCATTCCGCGTCCAAAATATGTAGTGGTAAATTTTCCGCATAATCCTACAACAGTTACAGTGGAAAAAAGTTTTTATGAGAGATTGGTTGCTATGGCAAAAAAAGAAAGATTTTATATTATTTCTGATATTGCTTATGCGGACTTAACTTTTGGTTCTTATAAAACTCCTTCGATTTTTGAAGTTGAAGGTGCTAAAGATGTAGCAGTAGAAACTTATACACTTTCAAAGTCTTATAATATGGCAGGTTGGCGTGTGGGCTTTGTGGTGGGCAATAAACGCTTAATTGCAGCTTTAAAAAAAATCAAATCTTGGTTTGATTATGGTATGTATACTCCTATACAAGTTGCTGCTACTATAGCTTTAGATGGAGATCAAGCTTGCGTTGAAGAGATTAAGGCAACTTATGCAAAAAGATTGGAAGTCTTGCTTGACTCATTTTATCAAGCAGGATGGGAGCTAAAAAAACCTAATGCAAGTATGTTTGTTTGGGCAAAACTTCCTCAAAGTAAAGCTCATCTTGGTAGCATGGAATTTTCTAAACAACTTTTACAAAAAGCAAATGTGGCGGTAAGTCCTGGAGTTGGCTTTGGTGAAGCGGGTAATGGGTATGTTAGAATAGCTTTAATTGAAAATGAAAACCGCATTCGTCAAGCAGCAAGAAATATAAAAAAATATTTAAGAGAATAAAATGAAAATCGCAATTTTAGGCTATGGCACGGTAGGAAGTGCTGTTGTAGAAACTTTGTTAAAAAATCAAGATTTAATTAAAGCAAGATGTAATGAAGAAATTATTCCAGTAATTGCTTTAGCAAGAAGTCTAAAACCAAATGCATTGATTCCTATAGTAAATGATATTGATGAAGTTTTAGAACGTGAAGATATTGACGTGTTTGTGGAGTTAATGGGTGGTATTGATTTGCCTTTTGAGATTATTTCAAAGATTTTAAAAAGAAAAAAATCAGTAGTAACTGCTAATAAAGCTTTGCTTGCTTATCACCGCTGTGAGCTTGAAAAATTAGCACAAGATACGGCTTTTGGATACGAGGCAAGTGTAGCAGGTGGAATTCCTATTATTAAAATTTTAAAAGAGGGTTTAAGTGCTAATAATATTGTTTCTATTAAAGGCATTTTAAATGGTACAAGTAATTATATTTTAAGTAAAATGACTGAAGATAGTGCTAAATTTCAAGAGGTATTAAAAAAAGCACAAGACTTAGGATATGCTGAAGCTGATCCCACTTTTGATATAGAAGGTTTTGATGCAGCACATAAGCTTTTAATTTTAGCAAATATTGCTTATGGATTAAGAGTAAAGCCTGAAGATATCTTGATTGAGGGTGTTAGCAAGGTAAGTGATGAAGATATTTATTTTGCAAAGGAATTTGAATACACTATAAAGCATTTGGGTATTGCTAAGATTAAAGATGAAAAAATAGAACTAAGGGTTCATCCTGTTATGCTAAATAAAGATAAAATGTTGGCAAAAGTTGATGGAGTGATGAATGCTATTAGTGTTGATGGGGATGTTTTGGGTGAAAGTTTGTATTATGGTCCAGGAGCAGGCGGTAAGGCAACTGCAAGTGCTGTTATAGCAGATTTAATCGATATAGCAAGAAAAGAAAAAAATAGCGCTATTTTTGGGTATTTAAATGATACTTCTTATGAACTTTTAAATAAAGATGAAATTTATACAAGATATTATTTAAGATTAAAAGTTTTAGATAAAATAGGAGTTTTATCAAAAATTACACACTTAATGAGTGAACATCAAATTTCAATCGATACTTTTTTGCAAAAGCCTAAAAAAGAAAAGCAAGATTATAGTACTTTATTTTTCATCACTCATCAAACTTATGAAAAAAATATACAAATTTTAACTCAAAGGCTCAGAGAACAAGAATTTGTAAAAGATGATGTTTTTATGATGAGAATAGAAGATTAATGGCACTTATGGAGTATCTTTTCGGTAAAAAAGGAGAGGATTTAGCGTGCGAATATTTAAAAACTCAAGGTTTTGAAATTTTAAAAAGGAATTTTCATTCTAAATTTGGAGAAATCGATATTATTGCTAAAAAAGATAGAATTTTGCATTTTGTTGAAGTTAAAAGTACGCAAGGAAATTATGAAGTAGCATATAGACTAGATAATAAAAAATACAATAAAATCATCAAAACTATAGAGTATTACTTTATGAAACATAAAAGCGATGCGAATTTTCAAATAGATTTACTTTGTGTATATAAAAATGATATAAAACTTTTAGAGAACATTGGTTATTAAGAGAATATTTATTCTAATTTAATAAAATGTGAAAAAATAAAGGAGAAAAAATGGGAAAATATATAGATTTAACTACAGAAAATTTTGCACAAGCAAAAGAAGGCGTAGCTTTAGTAGATTTTTGGGCTCCATGGTGTGGACCTTGTAGAATGCTTGCTCCAGTAATTGATGAACTTGCAAATGATTTTGATGGTAAGGCTAAAATTTGTAAAGTAAATACAGATGAGCAAGGTGATTTAGCTGCACAATTTGGTGTAAGATCTATCCCAACTATCATTTTCTTTAAAGATGGTGAAGTGGTTGATCAGCTAGTTGGTGCTCAATCAAAACAAGCTTTGGCAGATAAACTAAACTCACTTTTATAATCTTAAGCCACTTTTTGTGGCTTTTCTTCATATTTTTTATTATTTGATAATTTTTATTATTTATAATTAAAGAAAAATTTGTATAATACCTATAAATAAAACTACAAGGAAAATATTATGTTAGATTTAGCTATTATAGGTGGTGGACCTGCGGGTTTAAGTGCTGGTTTGTACGCTACTAGAGGTGGGTTAAAAAATGTTGTAATGTTTGAAAAAGGCATGCCTGGTGGACAGATTACTTCAAGTTCAGAAATTGAAAATTATCCAGGGGTTGCTCAAGTTTTAGATGGAATTTCTTTTATGGCTCCTTGGAATGAGCAATGTATGCGTTTTGGTTTAAAACACGAAATGGTAGGTGTGGAACAAATTAGCAAAAATGCTGATGGAAGTTTTAATATAAAATTAGAAGGTGGAAAAAATGAGCAAGCAAAAGCTGTTATTGTTTGTACAGGTTCTACGCCACGTCGTGCGGGTTTTAAAGGTGAAAATGAGTTTTTTGGTAAAGGTGTGAGTACTTGTGCAACTTGCGATGGTTTTTTTTATAAGAATAAAGAAGTAGCTGTTTTAGGCGGTGGTGATACTGCTTTAGAAGAGGCATTATATCTAGCTAATATTTGTTCAAAAGTGTATTTGATCCACAGAAGAGATGAATTTAGAGCAGCGCCTTCAACAGTTGAAAAAGTAAAAAATAATGAAAAAATAGAATTAATCACAAATGCGGTTGTTGATGAGGTTTGTGGTGATAATATGGGAGTTAATAAAGTTAAGATAGTGTTTAATGATGGTTCTAAAAGAGAGCTTGATGTACCTGGAATATTCACCTTTGTTGGATTAAATGTGAGAAATGAAATTTTAAAACAAGACAATGGTGAGTTTTTGTGTGCCATGGAAGATGGTGGTCAAGTGAGTGTTGATCTTAAAATGCAAACTAATATCGCGGGATTATTTGCAGCAGGTGATTTAAGAAAAGATGCTCCAAAACAAGTAATATGTGCAGCGGGTGATGGTGCTGTAGCAGCTTTAAGTGCTTTAAGCTATATTGAAAATCTACACTAATTTTTAAAGATTCTTAAGAATCTTTAACTTTCTACCATTAAAAGTATTTTATCTGTAATGTTATTTGCTTTTAAATAAATAAACGCTACAATTTTCCAAATTTTAAAAAGGTAGATTTTAAAAATGATTAACATTGGAATTCATGGAAGCAATGGACGCATGGGTACTCAAATAAGACTTTGTCTAGAAGATGATAAACAAGCAAAAGTTACTGCGTTGTTTGATCAGGGGTCAAATTATGAAGATTTTTTTAATAAATGCGATGTGATTATTGATTTTTCTACCCCAAAGGGTTGTGAAGATTTGCTTTTATACGCAAGAAGTAACCCCAAACCTTTGGTGATAGGTACTACAGGCTTAGATATTAAGCAAAATGAGTTAATGCAAAGTGCAAGCATTACTATGCCTATTCTTTATGCAACTAATATGTCTTTGGGCGTGGCTATATTAAAAAAACTTTCGTATTTAGCGAGTGAGACTTTAGGGGATTTTGATATAGAAATACTTGAAATGCACCACAATAAGAAGAAAGATGCTCCAAGTGGTACTGCTATAACTTTAGCTCAAAATGTTGCTAAGGCCAGAAAATTGGATTTAGAAAAGGTTAGAGTAAGTGGGAGAGATGGTATTATTGGGCAAAGAAGCAAAGATGAGATTGCGGTTATGAGTTTAAGAGGTGGAGATATAGTAGGTTCACATAGGGTTGGCTTTTATAACGAAGGTGAATTTATAGAGTTAAGTCATACGGCTACTTCAAGAGCAACTTTTGCAAAAGGTGCGATAAAGTGTGCAAAATGGCTAGTTTCTCAAGAAAATGGTTTGTATGATATAGATGATTGTTTAGGAATTTAAATGTGTGCAGTAGTTGGGGTAATTAATTCAAAAAATGCAAGTACGGTGGCATATTATGCTTTATTTGCTATGCAACATCGTGGTCAAGAAGCAAGTGGGATTAGTGTAAGTGATGGCTTAAATATCAAGACTCATAAAGCTAGAGGAGAAGTGGGGCAAATTTTTAATACTCAAATTTTAGCAAACTTAAAAGGAGAGATAGCCATAGGACATAATCGTTATTCTACAGCAGGAAATTCTTCTTTACATGATGCACAGCCTGTTACAGCTACTTGTTCTTTAGGAGATATTTCTTTAGTGCATAATGGGAATTTGATTAATAAAGAAGAAGTTAGAAAAGAGCTGATTGATAATGGGGCTATTTTTCATTCAAATATGGATACAGAAAATGTGGTACATTTAATAGCAAAAAGCAAAAAAGAAACTTTAAAAGATAGGTTTGTAGAAAGCTTGATGCAAAGCAAAGGTGCATATTGCTTTATGCTAGCTAGTAAAAATAAGCTTTTTGTGGTAAGAGATCCTTATGGTGTAAGACCTTTGTCTTTAGGAAGATTAAAAGATGGTGGATATATTGTCGCAAGCGAAACTTGTGCTTTTGATTTGATAGAAGCTGAATTTGTTCGTGATGTCAAACCGGGTGAAATGTTAATTTTTACTCAAGGAAGTGATGAGTTTGAAAGCATTCAAATTTTTGATCAAGTAGATCCAAGGATTTGTGCATTTGAATATATTTATTTTGCTAGACCTGATAGTATTATAGAAGGTAAAAGTGTATATGAAGTACGCAAAAAAATGGGTGAAACTTTAGCTAAGAAATTTAAAGAAAAGGTAGATTTTGTAGTACCTGTTCCAGATAGTGGTGTAAGTGCTGCTATAGGCTTTGCACAGTATTTGAAAATTCCACTTGAAATGGCAATAGTAAGAAATCACTATGTGGGTAGAACCTTTATAGAGCCAACTCAAGAAATGAGAAATTTAAAAGTAAAACTCAAATTAAACCCTATGAAAAAAGTTTTAGAAGATAAAGATATAGTTGTGATTGATGATAGTGTTGTAAGAGGTACAACTTCCAAAAAAATCATTGCACTTTTGAAGCAAGCGGGTGCTAGAAAAATTCATTTGGCTATAGCTTGTCCCGAAATTAAATTCCCTGATATTTATGGTATAGATACTCCTACTTTTGAAGAACTAATTTCAGCTAATAAAAATATTGAGGAAGTTAGAGAATATACCGGTGCTGATAGTTTAATTTTTTTGGATATTGATGAGCTAGTTTCAAGTATAGGCAATGAAAGAAAATATTCTTTGATTAGTTTTAATGGGGATTATTTTATTCAATAATCCTTATTTGCATTTTAGTTGTTTAAATATTTTGTAGCTTTGAAAATGAGGTGGCAATGCTATCTCAAACGAAAAGTCTTTGTAAGTGTGTCCTGGTAATTGTTTAGCAATATTCACATTATAAGAAACATCTCTTTGCTGTTGATTTGCTCTTTTAATGCTATCAAAATTTTCTTGATTAAAGATTTCCCCGCTTATGTTATGTTTTTTATTGTCATCAATTATTCTAAGTTCTAAAAAACATTCAGAAAGTTTAAAATTGGTATCATTAGTTACTCTCCCTTTTACTATAATACTTTCTGTCGCTAAGCGTCTATAGGTTGAAAAATTACTTAGACTTGCTTTTTTGGTGTATTGATCTATGGTTAGTAGTAATGAGATAGTTAAGATTAAGGCAAGCATAAAACTAGCTATACAAAAAATAATCATATATTTTTTGTTTTGTACTTTTAAATAAAGTAAAACCCAAGTTAAACCTGTAGAGACTAGCATAATGATAATAATTAGAATATGAAAAAAAGTAAAATATCCCATTAAAAACACTTTGAATTTATTTTTATATCAAAATCTTGACCATTTTTAAAATCGGAAAATTTGGTTTTTAGATTAATAGTTTGATTTGGTATAATAGTTTTTTCTATAGTAATTGATTTACTTCTTAAGGGTTTTAAGGCGTGTAGCATATTTTGCAAAGTATTATTATTGTCTATTTTTTTGAAAACTTCTATTTTTATTTTACAATATTTAAAACTTTTTTTAGAAGTATTTGTTAAGCTATAATCAACACTTAATGAATTATCATATACAAAAAATTGAGCATTATCTAAACTGGCTATTCTTGACCTAACTTTAGTATCAATTAAAAAATATCCCAAGTAAGCAATACTAGCCGAACATAGAATTCCCAAAAAGATAACAATAAAAGCAAAAGCGGGTTTATTTCTGATAATTAAGGCAATAAACAAAGTGATAATGAAAAAAAAAATAACCAAAGCCATTAGTAAAAAATCAATTAAGTGCAAATGGGTAGTGTAAAAAATTATTTGCTCTCGGATATATTGGGTATTCATTATCACTCTTTAATAAGTTAATAGCTTAATTTGCCATAGAACTAGTTTTTTTACTATCTTTACTATCAACCCAAATATTTGGTACGGCTCCTCCTGGTGTTAAGAAAATTTTAGCATCTTTGTTAACTTTAAGAGCTTCGTTAAATTGTTTTTGGGTTTCGATTTGTTTTAAATCAAGTAAAGGATTATTTAAACTTTTTGCTATTTCTCTGTTTGAGTATGCTTGTGCATCAGCTTCAATTTTAACCGCACTTGCTCTACCTTTAGCACTAATAATGGTTGCATTTGCTTCCCCTTCAGCTAAAGCTGCTTTTTTGAGTGCTTCTTGATTTGCACGTTCTACCTCATATTTAGTTCTTTCAGCTTCTTGTTTGGCAATTTGCACTCTTTCAATTTGCTCTTTTACCTTTATAGGTAAGATAATTTCCCTAAGTTGAACTGCTTGAAGTTCGGCAGGTTCGTTTGGCTGACTTTCTATAGTTTTTCTAATACCTTGATCAATTTGCACTGCTATAGTATTACGATTTGTTGGGAGTTCTTCTGCTGTATATTGACCTACTACATTTCTTACCACATCTCTTACTACTGGATCGATGATTTTATTTTCCCAGTTAAGCCCCCAAGTAGCTATAGTTTGAGGAACTTGTAAAGGATTTAGTCTATATTGAACAGTTACATCAATAGATACGGGCAATCCTCTTGAATCAAGTACTGAAATGCTATTTTTATTTACAACCCCTGAGCCTATTTGTAAATTTTCATTTACACCTTCAATAGAAGCATAGTTGATTTGTCTTACTCTAGTATCCACTACCGTGATTTTTTGTAATACTGGCATAAAAAAATGAAGTCCTGGCTCAAGCGGAGTAGGGCTGTATTTACCTGTAGTAGATTTAATCCCCATTTCCCCTGAGTTAACTATTGCAAAAGGTTTAAAAAGTGCAAAAACTAAAATAATTGCAATCGTGCTATAAATAAGTGGTGAAAATTTTCCAAAACCTTTGAAATTAAATTCTGGAGCTTTAAAATTTAAATTTTGCTTATTGTTATTTTGATTGTTTTTTTTATTAAAATAATCATTCAAATCAGCTGGCATTTATTTCCTTTTTAAATATAAGTTAGCATTGAAGCGTATTTTTCATTGCGTCCATAAACTATATCAAAATACGCATTTTGGAGCTTTGTTGTTAGCTCACCTCTTTTTCCATTTCCTATGATTCTCGCATCTATGTTATTAATTGGTGTTATTTCTGCTGCAGTTCCTGTGAAAAATGCCTCATCAGCCACATAAACTTCATCTCTTGAAATTCTTTGACGCACCACACTTATGCCCAAATCATGTGCAATTTTTAAAACAGTATCTTGAGTGATGCTTTTTAATGAAAAATCATTTGGCGGGGTGATTAATTTTCCATCTTTAACCATAAAAAAGCACTCGCCTGTTCCTTCTGCTACAAAACCTTCTTCGTCAAGCATTAAAGCTTCTTCATATCCTGCTTCTATAGCTTCATATTTAGCCATTTGAGAATTTAAGTAATTTGCACTTGCTTTCGCTTTATCTAGACTAGATTTTACGCTATTTCTAGCAAAAGAAGAAATCTTAACTTTAATGCCTTTTTCTAAGCCTTCTTCGCCCAAATATGCACCCCATTCCCAAGCAGCAATAGCTACTCTAACAGGAGCTTTAGCATGATAAACTCCCATAGTGCCATCACCCAAAAAAATTAAAGGTCGTAAATAGGTGTTATTTTGAAAATCATTTGCTTTTAAGAGCTCAATTTGTGCATTTTCAAGTTCTTCTTGAGAAAAAGGAGAGTTGATTAAAGTGATTTTTGCAGACTCTAAAAGTCTTTTGGTGTGTTCTTTTAATCTAAAAATTGCTAAACCATTTTGTGTTTTATAAGCTCTTGTTCCTTCAAAAACCGCATTTGCATAATGCAATGAATGTGTTAAAACATGAATTTTTGCATCATCAAAATTGATGATTTTTCCATCCATCCAAATTTTTTTTGCCCTAATCATAAGTAAGCCTTTATTGAAAATAAAACTAATTTTATCAAAAATATACTAATAATTGATTAGAATATAGTAAAATTCTTTATTTTAAAACAAGGAAAAACAATGCCTATTATAAATATAAAACTTGCTAAACCAGAATTTAGCAAAGCACAAAAAGAAGAACTAGTAGCAGATATTACAGAGCTTTTACATACAAAATATAATAAACCAAAGCAAAATATAGTCATAATACTAGAAGATATTGAACCATATAATATTGCTTTTGGCGGTGACAGTGTGGAAAAATTAAGAATGAAAGGTAATAAATGAAAGAATTACAAGTTGGCGATAAAGCCCCTGTTTTTGAACTTTTAAATCAAGATGGAGTTAAAATTTCTTTAAGTGATTTTTTGGGTAAAAAAATTATTTTGTATTTTTATCCAAAAGATAACACCCCAGGTTGCACTACACAAGCTTGTGAATTTAGTCAAAATTATGAAGATTTTTTAGGGCAAAATGCTGTGATTATAGGTATTAGTCCAGATAGTGTGAAATCGCATGAAAATTTCATAAAAAAATATGACTTAAAGCACACTTTATTAAGCGATAGCGAAAAAGAAATTTGCAAACTCTATGGTGCTTGGGGGTTAAAGAAAAATTATGGTAAAGAGTATGAAGGACTTGTAAGATCTACTTTTGTGATTGACGAGGAAGGATATATCATAAAAATTTATAAAAATGTAAAAGCTAAAGATCATGCTTTTAAGGTGTTAAAAGAATTATGCTAGTGCATATTTGCTGTAGTGTGGATAGTCATTATTTTATACAAGAATTAAGCAAGACTTATCCTGATGAGAAAATCATCGGGTATTTTTATGATCCAAATATTCATCCATATAGTGAGCATGAACTTAGATTTTTAGATGTTAAACGTAGTTGTGATAAATTAGGTATTAAACTTTATAAAGGTGAATATGAGTATGAAAAATGGCTTGAGAATGTAAAGGGTTATGAATATGAGCCTGAAAAAGGTGCAAGATGTCAAATTTGTTTTGATTTTAGAATGCAAAAAAGTGTCAAATTTGCCAAAAAAATAGGAGAAAAAAAACTCACAACAACCCTTTTAACTTCTCCTAAAAAAGATTTAGAACAATTAAAATTAGCATTGCAAAAAGAATGTGATAAATTTGGTGTAGAGTTTTTAGCACCTGATTTTAGGAAAAATGGAGGTACGCAAAGACAATTTGCTCTAGCTAAGCAAGATATGCTTTATCATCAAAATTATTGCGGATGTATTTATGCACTTTCCAAACAAAAAGGTCAAAAAGCTTTTATAGATGAGCTTATGAGTCCTATCAATAAGCAAATATTGCCTTCAAGCATAGAAGAAAAAATCAAATTCTATAATCAAGTAAAAAATTTAGAAAAAAAGGGCGTTAAATTTGAAATTCAAAGAAAGAAATTTTTAAATTATCGCTTGTTAAGAGCTTTGATAAAACAAAATAAACAAGCCATAAAAACTCATGTTCTATTTTATTCACATTTTAAAAATTCTTACACTAAATTTAGCATTTCAGATGAGGGCTTAAAGCGTTATAAAAGTGCAAAGGATGAGATTAATTTATGGAGTTTTGATTATTTTAATAGCTTATGTAAAATGCGATTTAAAAATTTTGAAGATTTTTTACAAAATCCTTTAAAAATAGAACAAGAAATTAAAATAAGACAAAAGCATTTTGGTGCTTATGATCTTTCACCAGTGATTATTGTTGAAAATATCGTTAAAGGTGCTTATGAATTTATGGCAAAAAGTGAAATTTATTTTGATAATAAAGAAAAGATTGTGAAGTTATAAGACTTAATTAATTTATTAATATTTTTTTTGTAAAATCTAAATTTTGAATATATTTTAAGGCTAAATTTATGATAGATGTAATGCAAATTCAAAAAATTTTACCGCATAGGTATCCATTTTTGCTTGTAGATAAAATCGTAGAATTGAAAAACAAAGAAGTTGTTAGAGGTTATAAAAATATTAGCATAAGCGACCATGTTTTTATGGGGCATTTTCCAGATCATCCAATTTATCCAGGGGTATTAATTTTAGAAGGTATGGCTCAAACTGGAGGAGTTTTAGCATTTGAAAGTATGGATGATAAAGTAGATCCAAGTACTAAGGTGGTGTATTTTACAGGCATTGATAATGCTAAATTTAGAAATCCTGTGCGTCCAGGTGATAGACTTGATTATGAAATGAGTGTGGTGAAAAATCGTGGAAATATGTGGATTTTTCAAGGAAAAGCTTTTGTAGATGGACAATTGGTTGCAGAAGCAGAACTTAAAGCTATGATAGTAGATAAATAATGAGTAAAATTCATCCAAGTGCTGTCATAGAAGATGGAGCTATTATAGCAGATAATGTTGTAGTGGAAGCTTATGCTTATGTTGGAAAAAATACCAATATAGGTGCAAATACTATCATCAAACAAGGTGCAAGAATTTTACCCAATGTAACTATAGGTAAAAATTCAAAGGTATTTTCTTATGCCATAGTTGGAGATATTCCACAAGATATATCTTATAAAGATGAGATAGACTCAGGTGTTATTATAGGGAAAAATGCTGTTATTAGGGAATTTGTTACTATTAATTCAGGTACGGCTAAGGGTGATGGTTTTACAAGAATAGGCGATAATGCTTTTATCATGGCTTATTCTCATATTGCACATGATTGTACTTTAGGAGATCATATTATCTTAGCAAACAATGCTACTTTAGCAGGTCATGTAGAACTTGGGGATTATACCGTAGTGGGCGGACTTACTCCGATACATCAATTTGTAAAAGTGGGTGAAGGGTGCATGATAGCAGGTGCTAGCGCGCTTTCTCAAGATGTAGTGCCATTTTGCTTAGCTGAAGGTAATCGTGCAAGTATTAGAAGCTTAAATTTGGTAGGTATTAGAAGACGTTTTGATAAAGAAGAAGTAGATGTTTTAAGTAGGGCTTTTAAATTTTTATTCAGACAAGGAAATTTAAAAGATAATGCTTTAAGTTTATTGGAAAGTACTTCTAGCGAAAATGTGAAAAAAATGTGTAATTTTATTTTGGAAACAAAAAGAGGGATTCCTATATATAAGGAAAAAAATCATGGTTAAAAGATGTAGTTTTTGTAATGAAATAGAAACAAGTGAAAGAAGAATTTTAGTAAATGATTATAATAACGCTTTTATATGCGAATATTGCGCTGAAAGTGCTTGTAATATTTTCTTTGGAGAGGAAAAAGAGTTAAAAAATAAAGAAGTTGATAAAGAAAATTTTAAAGATATTACTCCTAAAGAATTAAAAGCATATTTAGATAAATATGTCATTGGGCAAGATAGAGCTAAAAAAATCTTTAGCGTGGGTGTTTATAATCACTATAAAAGACTTTTTAGATCAAACCTAGAAGATGATGATACGGAGTTAGCTAAATCTAATATTTTATTAGTAGGCCCAACAGGAAGCGGAAAAACTTTATTAGCACAAACTTTAGCGAGATTTTTAGATGTGCCTATTGCCATTTGTGATGCGACTTCTTTGACAGAGGCTGGTTATGTGGGTGAAGATGTTGAAAATATTCTCACTCGTCTTTTGCAAGCTGCTGATGGAGATGTGCAAAGAGCTCAGAAAGGGATTATTTTTATTGATGAGATAGATAAGATTGCAAGAATGGGCGAAAATCGTTCTATTACAAGAGATGTAAGTGGTGAAGGTGTACAACAAGCTTTGCTTAAAATCATCGAAGGATCTTTGGTAAATATCCCACCAAAAGGTGGTAGAAAACACCCAAATCAAGATTTTATACAAATAGATACAACTAATATTTTGTTTGTGTGCGGTGGAGCTTTTGATGGTATTAGTGATATTATTAAAAGAAAATTGGGTGATAATGTCATGGGCTTTTTTACTGATGATAAAAAAGATGAAAAAGAAGCCTTGCTTCAAAGACTAGAACCTGATGATTTAGTACATTTTGGACTTATTCCTGAGCTTATAGGAAGATTACATGTGTTGGCTTCACTTGAAGAGCTTGATGAAGAAAGTATGGTGCGTATTTTAACAGAACCAAAAAATGCTATTATTAAGCAATACCAAAAGCTTTTTGCTATTGATAATGTAGAATTAAAATTTGAAGATGAAGCGCTAAGAGAAATTGCTAAGCTTTCATTAGAACGTAAAACAGGAGCAAGAGGTTTAAGAAGTATTATTGAAGAAATGATGGTAGATTTGATGTTTGATTTGCCAGAATACAACGGATATAGCATAGTAATTACCAAAGAAGTAATTAAAGAAGGTGCAAAACCTTTATTTATAAAAAATAAAAAAGTTAAAGGCTGAGAATGATTTTAGATCAAATAATTGGATTTTTTTCAAGTGATATGGGGATTGACTTAGGTACTGCAAATACTTTGGTTTTGGTAAAAGATAAAGGCATAGTTATTGATGAACCATCGGTTGTTGCAGTAGAACGTGAAAGATATGGCAGGGTTAAAATTTTAGCTGTTGGGAAAGAAGCTAAAGAAATGGTAGGAAAAACCCCTGGTAATATTGAAGCAATCCGTCCTATGAAAGATGGCGTGATTGCTGATTTTGATATGACTGAAAAAATGATCCGTTATTTTATAGAAAAAACTCATAGGAGAAAATCTTTTTTAAGACCTAGAATTATCATTTCAGTACCTTATGGTTTAACTCAGGTTGAAAGAAAAGCGGTTAGAGAAAGTGCCTTAAGTGCAGGTGCTAGGGAGGTGTTTTTGATAGAAGAGCCTATGGCAGCTGCTATTGGTGCAAATTTGCCAATTAGAGAACCTCAAGGAAGTTTAGTCGTAGATATTGGTGGTGGTACGACTGAAATTGGTGTTACCTCTTTGGGAGGGCTTGTTATTTCAAAATCTATCCGTACAGCAGGCGATAAGCTTGATACTAGTATAGTAAATTATGTGAAAGAGAAATATAATCTTGTTATAGGTGAAAGAACAGGAGAGGAAATTAAAATCGCGATAGGTTCAGCAGTTCAGCTCCCAAAAGAACTTTCTATGGTGGTTAAAGGGCGTGATCAAGTAACAGGATTGTTAAATAGAATAGAGTTAACAAGCGAAGATGTAAGAGAGGCAATGCGTGAGCATTTAAAAGAAATTGCTGATGCATTAAAAATTGTCCTTGAGATGATGCCACCTGATCTTGCAGCAGATATTGTTGAAAATGGTGTTGTTTTAACAGGGGGTGGAGCTTTAATACGTGGGCTTGATAAATATTTATCTGAAATTGTAAAACTTCCAGTATATGTAGCTGATGAGCCACTTTTAGCAGTTGCAAAAGGTACGGGTAAAGCTTTAGAAGAAATTTCATTATTGCACCAACTAACGAATGAAGAGTAAAATTCTTAGCGTTTTAATATTATCTTTTTTAGTATTTATTTCGTTTTATTATGGAGATGTAATAAAACGAAATGTTTTAGATTTAAATATTGCTATTGTTAATCAATTTTCTCAAAGTATTAATATCTTAAAAAATAAATTTAATGAACATTTTGATCAAGCTCAAGAAATTAGAATTTTAAGAGAAAGAAATGCTGAGCTTGAAAAAAACAATATCTATATGAAAAACTTTGCTAATGAGCTAAATAATATTTTAAGTGATAAAAATTCAAGTTTTTATTATCCTAATGTTAGTTTAGTAAAAGCAACTTCTTATGCACAAATTAGTGATTATCATAAAGTTTGGCTCGATGTTGATTATAAAGGAAAAATCAAAGGCTTGATTTATAATGGTTATACAGCAGGTATAGTGATAGAAAAAAATGGTAGAGCCTTGGGTCTTTTGCAAGGTGATGAGGAGTGTATTTTTTCTGTATATATAGGCAAAGAGCAAGCACCAGGTATAGCTCATGGTAGAAATGATTATGTGTTAGTTAAATATATCCCTAAATGGCTTGAGCTTAAAATGGGTGATAAAGTTTATACAAGCGGTTTAGATGAAATTTTCTTTTCAGGAATTCCTGTAGGAGAAATTTTTAAAATAGAGGAAGAAGGTGCTTATCAAAATGCTTATGTTAAACCTTATACTAAAATGAAAGTACCAAGTTATTTTTATATGGTAGAAAACTAATTTTTACTTATTTATTTTTAAAATTTCAACTTTTAAAAAACTAATCTTTGTTATAATTTGGTTAAAAATTCAGCTTAGGAAAATATATGCCAAAAAGAACAGATATAAAAAATATATTATTAATAGGCAGTGGACCTATCGTTATAGGTCAAGCTTGTGAGTTTGATTACTCAGGAACTCAAGCAGCAAAAACATTAAAAGAGTTAGGATATAGAGTGGTTTTGATTAATTCAAATCCAGCTACTATTATGACAGATCCTGAATTTGCTGATGCGACCTATATAGAGCCAATTACCAAAGAAAGTATTTTAAGTATAATCAAAAAAGAAAAAATCGACGCAGTTTTACCTACTATGGGTGGTCAAGTAGCACTTAATGTTGCTATGGAAGTTTACGAAAGTGGCGAACTTGGAGACGTAAAGTTTTTAGGTGCAAATCCTGAAGCGATAAAAAAAGGCGAAGATAGACAAGTTTTTAAAGAATGTATGAAGAAAATTGGTATGGATTTGCCAAAATCTATGTACGCATATAATTACGAAGAGGCTTTAAAAGCTGTTGATGAGATCGGTTTTCCTTTGATGATTAGAGCTTCTTTTACTTTAGGTGGTGCAGGAAGTGGTGTGGTATATAATATGGATGAGTTTGCAGAGCTTGCAAATACCGCTTTAGCGCTAAGTCCTATTCATGAAATTTTAATTGAAGAGAGTTTGCTTGGTTGGAAAGAATACGAAATGGAAGTCATTAGAGATAAAAATGATAATTGTATTATCGTTTGCTCTATTGAAAATGTTGATCCTATGGGGGTTCATACGGGCGATTCTATCACCATAGCCCCTGCTTTAACGCTTACTGATAAAGAATATCAAGCAATGCGTAATGCTTCTTTTGCGATTTTAAGAGAAATCGGAGTAGATACAGGAGGGTCAAATGTGCAATTTGCTATTAATCCAACTAATGGTAGAATGATAGTTATTGAAATGAATCCTCGTGTTTCAAGATCTTCAGCTCTAGCTAGTAAAGCAACGGGTTATCCTATAGCTAAAGTAGCTACGCTTTTAGCAGTTGGGTTTAGTTTGGATGAGATTAAAAATGATATCACAGGAACTCCTGCTTCATTTGAACCAGTGATTGATTATATCGTAACCAAAATTCCTCGTTTTACTTTTGAAAAATTTCCAAATGCAAGTACCGAGCTTGGTACTGCTATGAAAAGTGTGGGTGAGGTTATGGCCATAGGGCGCACCTTTAAAGAAAGCTTGCAAAAAGCACTTTGCTCGCTTGAGAGAAGTTTAAGTGGTTTTGATGTTATAGAATGCGATAAAAATGAGCTTTTGGCAAAAATTCGTCATGCTAATGAAAAACGTTTGCTTTATATAGCACAAGCTTTTAGAGAAGGTTTTAGCACACAAGAGCTTTTTGAGCTTTGCAAAATAGATCCTTGGTTTTTAAATCAAATCAAAGAAATAGTTAATTTTGAAGAACAGATTGATATGGATATTTTAAGCAATAAGCAGTTATTAAGAAAAGCTAAAACCTTAGGTTTTTCAGATAAAAAAATCGCTAGCTTGATTAATCAAAAAGATAATCTTGAGTTAAGCCAAAATGATATTTATTATGCAAGAATTAAACATAAAATTATTGCTCAATATAGCGAAGTAGATACCTGTGCAGGAGAATTTGAAGCACTAACCCCGTATTTATATTCAAGTATTAATACAAGTGAGTTAACTCAAATAAAAGAAGGCAAAGATAAAAAAGATAAAAAAGTAATGATTATAGGTGGTGGACCAAATCGCATAGGGCAAGGTATTGAATTTGATTATGCTTGTGTACATGCTTCTTTTGCTCTAAAAGATATGGGTGTAAAAACTATAATGTATAATTGCAATCCAGAAACGGTTTCAACTGATTATGATACAAGTGATATTTTATACTTTGAGCCAATTGATTTTGAGCATTTAAGAGCGGTTATTGATAGAGAAAAACCAGATGGAGTGATAGTACATTTTGGTGGACAAACCCCGCTCAAATTTGCTAAACGTCTTAGTGCTTTTGGGGCAAAAATCATAGGAACAAGTGCGAGAGTGATAGATTTAGCCGAAGACAGAAAAAAATTTGCTAAATTTATTGAAGATTTGGGTATAAATCAACCTAAAAATGGTACAGCAGTAAGTGTAGAAGAAGCGATTGTAAAAGCAAATGAAATAGGTTACCCCGTGCTTGTTAGACCAAGTTATGTTTTAGGTGGTCGTGCAATGCGCGTGGTGCATGATGAGAATGAGCTTAGATTTTATATGCAAGAAGCAGTGGATGTAAGTGATAAATCTCCGGTATTAATTGATCAATTTTTAGATAATGCAACTGAGCTTGATGTAGATGCTATAAGTGATGGAAAAGAAGTATATGTCGCTGGTATTATGGAGCATATTGAAGAAGCAGGAATTCACTCAGGTGATAGTGCTTGTTCTTTACCTGCTGTAAATATTGATGAGGCTATGCTTGAAGTGATTGAGCAAAAAACAAAAGATATTGCTTTAAATTTAGGTGTAGTTGGGCTTTTAAATATACAATTTGCTATCCATAACAATAAACTTTATATGATAGAAGTAAATCCAAGAGCTAGTAGAACCGTGCCTTTTGTAAGTAAAGCTACAGGAATTCCTTTAGCTAAGGTTGCAACGCGCGTGATGTGGCAAGGAAATTTAAGAGAAAGCTTAAAATTTTATGATACCTTTAAAGTAGTAGAGGAAAAAAATGGAATTTTAAGAGCTAAAAAACCAAAACACATTAGCATAAAATCAGTGGTATTTCCTTTTGCTAAACTTAGCGGAAGTGACCTTGAGCTTGGGCCTGAAATGCGCTCAACCGGCGAAGTTATGGGTGTAAGTAAAGACTTTGAAAACTCTTACGCAAAAAGCCAACTTGCTTCTTCAAATTTCTTACCAGAAAATGGAAATGTATTTTTATCGCTAAGAGAACAAGATAAAAAATACGCAGTGGATTTAGCTAGTGAATATATTAAACTAGGATTTAAAATCATTGCTACAAGCGGTACTTATAAAATTTTACAAGAAGCAGGTTTAGAGTGTGAATTTGTTCATAAAATTTCTGAAGGACGACCGAATGTAGAGGATAAATTAAAAAATTCTCAAATTCAACTTGCTATTAATACAAGTGATGAACATAGTTTTAAAGGTGACACTAAAAAAATTAGAGCAAATATTTTGCGCTTTAAAACCCCATATTTTACGAATTTAAGAGCAGCGTATGCGGGCGCAAAGGCCATTAAAGCCATACAAAATAAATCATGTCTTGAAGTAAAGAGCTTGCAAGAATACTTAAAAGCATGATTTATCTTGCTCAAACTGATACAACAGCAGGGTTTTTAAGCAAAGATTTAAAAGCCCTTAATATTTTAAAAAAAAGACCTTTAAATCAAGATTGTTTGATTACTACAACTAAATTTAGCGAGCTTAAAAAACTTACAAGAGTACCAAATCACTTTAAAAATACTATTAGAAAATCTAAAAAAACTACTTTTTTATATCCTAATTCTAAAGCTATACGTGTTGTTAAAGATTGTGCTCACGAGGATTTTTTAAAACAATTTAATTGGCTTTATTCTACTTCTGCAAATATTCATGGAAAAAAATTTGATTTGAATTGGGCTATGCAAAATGTAGATATAATAGTAGATGAAAAATTTTTTGAAAGTGGATCCTCGAAGATTTTTAAACTTCGAGGTGTTAGAAAAACTAAAATACGCTAGTTATTTCTCAAGCGGCCAAAATATTTTTGGCTCTTCTCCTATTCTTGCTTCTCCATGGTACATTCCTAATTTATCTTTAGTCCAAGCATAGCCAACTTTACCATTTTTATCTATAGAGATAATTCCACCTGTTCCGCCAAGTTCTGCAACTTGCTTAATAGTTTCTTCTGCAGCTTTTTGAATAGGAAGTTTTTTGTATTCATATAAAGATGCTACTTCATGTGCTGCGGCCACTCTTATATAAATATCACCTGTTCCAGTGCAAGATACTGCTACCGAATCATTATTTGCATAGTTTCCTGCTCCTATAATAGGAGAATCTCCAATACGACCTGTCATTTTATTTGTAGTACCACCTGTACTTGTACCTGCTGCTAAATTTCCATTTTTATCTAAAGCTATCGCACCTACTGTACCTAAATACGGCTCAGTACTCACGCCAAGATGAGCTTTTGCTTTATCACTATCTAGCAATACTTCTTTGCTTTTTTTAGCTTCTTGAAGTTGTTTATATCTGTGTTCGGTAAAGAAATATTTTTGTCCTACTATTTCTAGACCATGATTTTTAGCTAGTTTGTCAGCACCCTCGCCAGCTATTAAAGTGTGAGGTGTTTTTTCCATGACAAGTTTTGCTGCCTCTATAGGGTTTTTTATTGTCCTTGCCATAGCAATTGCACCTGCTTTTAAATTTTTTCCATCCATTAAAGATGCGTCAAGTTCATTATAACCATCAGAGGTAAAAACAGCACCTTTTCCAGCATTAAATTCAGGACTATCTTCCATTACTTTAATAGCAGCTATTACTGCATCAACTGAACTTCCACCTTTTTCAAGTATGCTTTGACCTGCTTTTAAAGATTCCTTCATTACTTTTTCTCTTTTAGCAAACTCTTCTTTAGTAAGCCCTAAACCACTTGTCCCACCATGAATTACAATAACTGGTTCAAAACTTTTTGCTAGTATGCTTGTGTTTGACAAAAGAGTTAAACTTGCTAATACAAGCAAAGCTTTTTTACTACCTGCTAAGAATTTCATAATTTCTCCTTTTTTAAAATTATTTATTATATTAAATAATAATTAAATAAAAATTAATTTAAATTAATAAATGTGAAAATTTAAAACAAATATTTCATATTATTTTACAATTGTTGGTTAAAACTAATATTTTTTTTAATAGTTATATTACAATAATTTGCAACTATGTTAAATTGGAGGGTAAATGATGTTTAAAACGATTGTGGCAAAAAGAATTTCTATGTTTACAGCTTTAATCTTATGTATGGGTTTTGGAGTTTTTGTAGGATTAAATTATTATTCTTCTAAAAGAGATATTTTACAAAGCATTACTCACGGAAAACAAGAAAGCGTTAAAAATGGTAAAAGTTTTGCTGAGCTTTATTTTAATTCAAGAAAAGAAAGTATCGAGAGAATATCCAAAAGTATTATAGCTAGCAAAAACACAGATAAAGAGCATGTGGCTCAATTTTTAGAATACATTTTTTCTTTGCATTCTTTTACAGCTATTTATATAGGATATGAAAAGGATGGTAGTTTGATTGATGTTGATATTAATTCTAAAGGAAGGCATTTTATTTTAAATCAAGAAAAAGATGGTTTTGATGCTAGAGTAAGATCTTGGTATAAACTCACAAAGGATACTAGAAAAATCAATATTTCAGATCCTTTTGAAGATGTAGTAACTAAAAAAATGGTTGTGTCTATAACAGCTCCTATAGAAATAGATGGAAAATTCATGGGTGTATTAGCGGGTGAAATTTTTCTTGATGATATGCGAAAGGCTTTTGAGGAGTTAAAAATAACTCCAAGCAACAGTGTGTTTTTGATTAATAGTAATGGAAATTTAATTGCTCATTCTTCGGGTTATATTGATTTAAGTAAAGAGATTGAAATAGCAAATGTGATAAAAATGTTTATTAGTGTTGCAAGTTTAACTCCAAATGAACCAACAAATTTGATCGAGTATACTTTAAAAGGTGATCAGCGTGTAGCAGTATGTATAAATACTGCAAATGAAATGATGTTGTGTTCTGCAAATTCTTTAAAAGATTATGATGAGGTTTTTGATAAGCTCTTGATAACTCAAATTATTTTTGGAGTAATATTTGTATTGATAATTATAGCTATATTGGGTGGTATGATAGATTATTTTCTTAAAAAAATTATAGTGATCAAAAATACTTTAGAAAGTTTTTTTGATAGCTTAAATTATAAAAAGAAAATGGATTTAATAAAAATAGATCTTAAAGGAAATGATGAATTTGCAATTATTGCTCGTGAGATTAGTGAAAGTATTGCAAATATTCAAAATAATTTACATAAAGATCAAGAAGCAGTTTCTGAAAGTGTACAAAAAGTTAAAGAAATTGAACTTGGAAATTTATCAGTAAGATTAGATAAAAATCCTATTAATCCTCAGCTTGTAGAATTAAAAAATATTTTAAATGGTATGTTAAAAGTCTTAGAAGAAAAAGTAGGTTCTAATATCAATGAACTTGATAGGGTACTTGAAAGTTATAAGGCATTAGATTTTTCAACACAAGTTCAAAATGCAAAAGGTAATGTAGAAATTACAACAAATGTTTTAGGCGAAGAAATTAAAAAAATGCTTATTTCATCCTCTGCTTTTGCAAAAGAACTAACTTTGCAAAGCATAAAACTAGAAGAATCTATGCAAAAATTAGTAGATGGGACACACTCTCAATCCCAATCACTTGAAAAATCAATACACGCGGTAGATCAGATCAATATCTCTATGCAAAATGTAGGAGATAAAACAAGAGAAGTAGTAATACAAGCTGATAATATAAAAGAAATTGTTAATGTGATTAAAGATATAGCAGATCAAACTAACTTATTAGCTTTAAATGCTGCTATTGAAGCTGCACGTGCGGGTGAGCATGGACGTGGATTTGCGGTGGTAGCTGATGAGGTGCGTCACTTAGCTGAAAAAACAGAAAAAAGTTTAGGAGAGATAGAAGCTAATGTTAATATTTTAGTTCAAAGTGTTAATGATGTTTCTATATCAATGCAAGAACAAACTCAAAGCATTACCCAAATCAATGATGCTATAGTTAATTTAGAAGATGTTACAAAGGAAAATGTAGAAATCGCTAATTTTACAAATGAAGCTACCAAAGCCGTAGGAAACATCTCTCAATCTATATTAAAAGAGGTAGAAAGTAAGAAAATTTAACTTTATAGAGCTTATTGTTTTGTAAATTTAGTTATAATTTGCGCTTTTGAAAAAAAGGTAGATTATGATAGAAAGAACAAAAATAAGCTCTAATTTTGGTTGGTTTATGGTTATTTTAGGTGGTTTGGTTGAGTGTTTTTGGGTGAGCGGTTTAAAATACTCAACTGAAATTTGGCATTATGCTTTAACAGCTATTGGTGTAAGCATATCTTTTACATGTTTTTTAAAAGCTTGCGAAAGACTTGAAGTAAGTATTGCTTATAGTGTCTTTGTGGGTATTGGCACAGTTGGAGTGGTGCTTAATGAGATGTTTATTTTCAATGAACCAAGCTCTATTACCAAGCTTACTTTAATAGCCATTTTACTTTTAAGCATTATAGGCCTTAAAATCATTAGTAAGGAAGCTAAATAATGGAATGGTTTTTTTTATTTTTAGCGACTGCTTTTGAAATTTTTGGTGTGATTATCATGAAGCAACTTGTAAGCACTAAAAATAAGCTTTATCTTTTAGCTTTGATAGTGTGTTTTGGTTTTTCGTTTGGGTTTTTAAGCCTTAGTATGCAAAGCATTGCTATGAGTGTGGCTTATTCTATATGGACAGGAGCTGGAACCGCAGGCGGGGTTATCATCGGAGTGCTTTTTTACAAAGAAAGTAAAAGCTTTTTAAAGCTTTTTTTGATCGCTCTCATCATTGCTTGCACCGTGGGTTTAAAAATACTTTCATAGGCTTAAAATGAAAATATACATTAGTGGTATAGACACAGATGTTGGTAAAACTTATCTAAGTGCTAGAATTTGTAAAGAATTGGGTTTTGATTATTTTAAGCTTATCCAAGCAGGCACGCCAAAAGATAGCGAGGTAGTAGCTGAGTTTAGTCCAAAAACTAAGATTTTTAAAGAAGGTGTGTTTTTAAAAACCCCTGCTTCCCCGCACAAAGGCAGAATTTTAGAAAATTTAAACTATAAAGCTTTTGATATACAAATTCCACAAAGTGACAAACTCATCATCGAGCTAGCTGGCGGGCTTTTTTCGCCCCTTGATGATGAAAAAACGATGATTGATTATATGAGTGCGTTTAAGCACCCTACGATTTTAGTAGCAAAAGACTATCTAGGAAGTATCAATCACACGCTTTTAAGTATAGAAGCACTAAAACAAAGAGATATTAAAATCCTTGCTTTGGTTTTAAAAAGCCAAGATACTTTTAGCAAGGATTTTATAAGCAATTACGTTAAAATTCCTATCATAGAATTTGATGATAAAGTGTGTGAAAAACTTTCAAAAATCCTTGAAAATCTCTCTTAAAGACTCCACTACATAAGCAATCTCATCTTCATTTATAACATATGGTGGCATGAAATAAATTGTATTTCCAAGTGGTCTTAAAAGCAAACCTTTTTCTAAGGCTCTTTGAAAGACTTCAAGTCCTGCTCTTTGGTATTTGCTTTTTTGTATATCAAATGCACTTACCATGCCTAAATTTCTAAAATTTCCTAAAAAATCAAATTCTTTTAAACTCTCCCATTGAGTTTTTATAAAAGCGCTTTTGATTTTATTTTTTGCGATGATATTTTCTTTTTCAAAAATATCCAAAGTTGCATTAGCTGCTGCACAAGCTAGGGCATTACCCGTGTAAGAGTGAGAGTGTAAAAAGGCCTTTTGGCTCTCATAGCTATCATAAAATTTCTCATAAATTTCATCTTTAGTAAGCACCACTGAAAGTGGTAAATACCCACCCGTGATAGCTTTAGAAAGACATATATAATCAATGCTTTGTGAGCAATAATCAAGTGCAAACATTTCCCCTGTGCGTCCAAAACCTGTGGCTATCTCATCAAATACCACTTGCGCACCATAACTTTTAGCAAGTTTAACCGCTTCATTTAAATACCCAAGCTCATACATATGCATATTGCCCGCACATTGAAGTAAAGGCTCAAGTATAAAAGCACAAATTTCATGATGATGATTTTTTAAAATGCTTTCTAAAATTTCAAGTTCTTTTGTATAGTCCTTGCTTGTTGGCACAGGTGTTGTGATACTTTTTAAAAGTAAAGGCTCATAGGTTTTTTTATAAAGTGCCACATCGCCAACGCTTAATGCACCTAAAGTTTCTCCATGGTAAGAATTGCTAAGCGATAAGAATTTATCCTTTTTGGAGCCATTGTTTAAGTGGTATTGAAAACTCATTTTTAAAGCCACTTCTATGGCTGAACTACCATTGTCTGCAAAAAAGCATTTATCAAAAGGTAAAAGCTTACAAAGTCTTTGCGAAAGCTTTATGATAGGCTCATGTGAAAAACCAGCAAGTATAACATGCTCTAAATTTTGAAGTTGATCTTTGATTTTTTCATTGATATATTCATTGCAATGGCCAAAGATATTTACCCACCAAGAGCTAATGCAGTCTATGTAGGATTTTTCATCAAAATCATACAAATACACCCCCTTAGCTTTTTTTATAGGTATTAAAGGTAAAAACTCATGATCGCTCATTTGCGTGCAAGGGTGCCAAATGTATTTTAAGTCTAGTTCTTTTAAATTCATTTTTACTTCTTTGATTTTTATTACTAATGATACTACAATTTTTACTCAAATTTATGCTTTAAAACGAAAAAGGATTATTTAGAAAATATTTATATAATTAGCTTTTTTATTTTAAAATTTCAAAAGGAAAATAATGAAAAAAATATTAATTGTTCTAACAATTTTATTTTTAAATTTTGCATACTCACAAGAGGATTTGTTTTTAAAAGGACTTGAAGCTTATGTTAAAGACGATTACCCAATAGCTTTAAAATACTTTAAAAAAGCTTGCGATTTAAATGAAGGTAAAAGTTGCTATGGTCTTGGGCTTATGCATGAAAACGGAGATGGTTTAAAAAAGGATATTTTTAAAGCAGTTGAATTTTACAGAAAAGCTTGTGATTTAAATATTGGTGATGGTTGTCATCAACTTGGTATTTTATATGAGGATGGGCTTGGTGTAAAAAAGGACAATTTTAAAGCAGTTGAATTATTTAGAAAAGCTTGTGATTTAGGTAGTGAAAGTGATTGCGCTAATCTTGGTTTTATGTATGTAAATGGACAAGGTGTAAAAAAGGACAATTTTAAAGCAGTTGAATTCTTTAGAAAAGCATGTGATTTAAATAAAGGTGCGGGTTGTGTTAATCTTGGAGTTGCGTATGTAAATGGGCATGGTGTTAGAAAGGATCTTTATAAAGCTTTAGAATATTTTGGCAAGGCTTGTGATTTAAAAGATGACTTAGGTTGTCAAAACTACGCAAGGCTTAAACAATAATGCAAATTGCACAAATTTTAGATACATTAAAACAACAAGATAATTTTAGAATTCTACGCTCATTAAAACATGAGGGAAAATATGTTATTTATAATGAGCAAAAATTGCTGAATTTAGCGAGCAATGATTATCTAAATTTAAGCAATGAAAAAGCATTAAAGCAAGATTTTTTAACACATTTGAAAGAATTTGAATTTTCTAGTTCAAGTTCAAGAAGTTTGAGTGGAAACTATGCGATTTTTGATGAATTTGAAAGCTTTTTAGAAGCTAAATTAGGCAAAAAAATTTTGCATTTTAACAATGGTTATGCCTTAAATGTTAGCTGTTTGCAAGCTTTAGCAAGCATTAAAAATACTTTATTTTTAGCAGATAAACAAGTACATGCAAGTATCATCGATGGTTTAAGGCTTGGCGGGGCTAAATTTATAAGATTTAAACACAATGATATAAGGCATTTACAAAGCTTAGTGCAAAAACACCATAAAGAATTTGAAAATATCATCATCGCAAGCGAAGCTTTATTTAGTATGGATGGAGATTTTGCACCTATAAAAGAATTCATAAATTTAAAAAAAGAGTTTAAAAATATCAAAATTTACATTGATGAAGCGCATAGTGTTGGGTGTTTTGGAGATGATGGTTTGGGTTATGTGAAATTTTTGGGCTTAGAAAAGGAAGTGGATTTTTTAGTTTTTACCTTTGGTAAGGCCATAGCTTCCATGGGAGCTTGTATGATAAGTGATGAGAAAGATTTTTTTATCAACAAAGCAAGAGCTTTTATATACTCAACTGCTATTGCGCCCATCAATGTAGCTTGGACTTTGCATGTTTTTAAGCATTTACATGAATTTAACGCTCAAAGAAAAGAACTTTTAGAATTAAGCACTTGGTTTAAAAATGCTTTAGCAAGTAAAGGTGCAGTTTTAGGCGAGGCTTATGTGATATCTTTTATTTTAGGGCAAAATGCACTAGCTAGTGAAATTTCTCAAAAGCTTTTAGAAAATGGTGTTTTTGCACCTGCTATTAAAGAGCCAACCGTAGCTAAAAATACAGCTAGAATTCGCTTTTCTTTGCATGCTGGGCTAGTGAAAAAAGACTTAGAAAAGGTTTTGGAGGTACTTTGAAAACTCATTTCTTACATGAAAATGCAAATTCATCCGAGTTGATTTTATTTTTTTCAGGGTTTTGCTCACATTTTAGCCATTTTGCGCATTTAAAAAGTGATGTAAATGTTTTAATGGTGTATGATTATACGAGTTTTGGTTGGGAATTTGATCTTCATAAATTTGAAAAAATCACTCTTGTTGGCTTTTCTATGGGAGTTTGTGTAGCGAGTAAACTTTTAAAAGATATAAAATTTGATAAAAAAATAGCCATAAATGGCACAAATTTACCTATAAATGATGAATTTGGGATCAAAAAAGCCATTTTTAAACTAACGATAAAAAGATTTGCTTTAGAGGATTTTAAAGCAAATTTGCTTGAGAAAAGAATGAGTTTAAGTGATGAATTTTACTTTGAAAAAAACGAGCATTTAAAAGCAGAACTTTTAAGCTTATATGAGTTTTGCACTAAGGATTTAAATGAAAATTTCACTTGGGATAAAGCCATAATTAGCAAAGAGGATAAAATCTTTCCACCAAAGCATGCTTTTAATTTTTTCAAAAAAAAGGCAGTGTTTATCGATGAGCCACATTTTGCATTTTTTAAATACCACACTTGGGAAGCACTTTGCAAACTTTCATAAGAGCAAAAGACACTTATATCGTAAATACACCTGTGCAAAAAGACATGGCTAAAGAGCTTTGTAAAATACTTAATGAGAGTGATTTTAGCTATTTTGAAGCGGTGTTTGAGTTTGGCTGTGGGGTAGGGATTTTTAGTAAGGCTTTGCAAGAGTGTATTAAATTTAAGCATTATTTTTTAAATGATATTTATCCTTTTGAAAATCTTTGTAAATTTGATGAATTTGGCGTTTTTGATATGAATGAGCTTAAAAATCATCATTTTTATACGAAAAAATTTGATCTTATAGCCTCAAATGCTTGTATGCAGTGGCTAAAGATAGATGAGCTTTTAGAAAACCTTGCAAGCATGCTAAATAAAAACGGGATTTTGCTTTTTTCTACTTTTGGAGAAAAAAATTTCATTCAAATAAAGCAAAGCACTAATTTATCACTTGAATATTTAACTTTAGAGCAAATTAAGCAAAAGCTTTCTAAAAAATTTAAGATCATAAAAGCAAAAGAAGAATTAAAAGAGTTAAAATTTGATCATACTTTAGAACTTTTTAGACATTTGAAATTAAGCGGGGTAAATGCTTTGGGTAATAAATTTTTCATAAGCAAGGCATTTTTAAAAAACTATGAAAAAGAATTTCAAAATACCTTGACTTATCATCCTTTATTTTTTATGTGTCAAGTTTATTAAATTTGATAGATATTTTTTTGCTAATTCTTCTCTTAGATAAAGTTTGTTAAAATCACTTGTATTCATGCATAAAGCAAAAGCATAAATTTGATGAGTTTTTTTATCTTTTATAAAACCTACGATTTGTCCATATCTTTCTTTACCCCAGCCTGTTTTTGCAAAAAACTCATAATGGTCATTTTCACTAAGTTTTATTATATTGATAATTTCTTTTTGTATATTTTTAGGATAATCTAGTGCTAAATTTGCAAGTTTGAAAAGTAAAGTGGATTGCTCTTTAAGACTAATTTGCAAAGAATCATCAAGCCAAAATTCATCGATTTTACTTATTTTTTGATTACCATAGTTAAGTTTATCTAAATTTTTTTGCATTTTTTCTAAGCCTATTTTTCTAGCTAGTTCCTTATAAGCAGGAGCTTGAGATCTTTGCATAGCTAGGGCTAAATTTGCGTCATTTTTCCAAGAGGGTAAAAATACTTTTTCGCCTTTGTAATGATAAAAAATCTCATTAGTATTTTTCACAACGGCTTCATTAAGTGCGATTAGGGCATTAAAAATTTTAAAAGTAGAGGCAGGTAAAATGCGTTTGTTTGCTTTTGTAAAATCATTGCTATAATAATCTTTGCCATCATAAGCTATAAAAACTCCACTTTCATTGTAATCTTTAAAAAGATTTTCTAAATTTTCATTTGCCAAAACAAAAGAGCAAAAAAGACTAAAAAGCAAAAGTAATTTTTTCAATTTATTTCCTTTTTCATTAAAAAATTTTTCAATTCTTGTTGATCTCTTATAGCAATGTTTTCTTTGATGATTTTAAATCCTGCTTTTAAAAAGAAATTTTTAGCACTAAGGCTAGCAAAAGTATAAATTTCACTATAAGGGTAGTTTTTAAGAGCAAATTCTAATAAAGCTTTGCCATAACCTTGATGAGCATAGTTTCCATGAGTAAAGCAAAGATCGAGTGTTTTTTCTTCTAAATTTATACTTATAAAAGATATGATTTGGCCTTTTTCTTCATAAACAAAGCCTAGTTGATTTTGAAATTTTTCTTCCCAAACTTTTTGGTCTATATTAATCCATGCATGAATTTGCTCTTTTGTATAATCATTTTTACAAAGAGTGGATACGCTTTGCTTAAAAAGCTTGATGCAAGAAGCTAAGTCTTTTATATCAAGCTTTCTTATCAAGCACTTTCCTTAAAGCCAAAGAAGCTAAAGCAAGTCCAAAAGAGGCTGTCACACCCATAAATGAGCCAAGATCTTTACAATGAGCTTCTTCATCTGAAAATACCACATCAAAATCCCCTTTAAAGCCTGATTTTCTAAGCTCATAACGGAATTTTTTAGCTAAAGCATCGCCATGTGTTTTAAATATGCTTGTCGTTTTAATACGCGTTGGATCAAGCTTTCTAGCTCCACCAGTTGATGAGATAAAAATTTGCTTTTTTAAATCAACTAAATTAGCCAAAGCGACCTTAGCAGGTATATCATCAATCGCATCAATGATTAAATCAAATTCGCTTAGATCAAAACTTTTCAGAAACTCATCATCGATTTTACTAACTATACCTTTGGCATTATAAATACGTTCAAAAACCTTAGCTTTTTCCTCGCCTATATTTTCGCTATGAAGTTGGCGGTTTTGATTAGTAGTTTCAAATTTATCCGTATCGATTAAGGTCAGATTGCTAAAGCCGCTTCTAAAAAGTGCATCAACACAAATTCCGCCAACTCCACCCAAACCACAAACTAAAACTTTGGTATTTTGAAATTTAATAAAATTTTCTTCATTAACAAGCCATTTTATACGCGTGTATCTATCCATTTTTCATCCATTTTTTGAGATTTTTCATTTGTTTATAAGCTGTTAGATCAAGCATTATAGGTGTGATCGTAGCATAACCTTGTTTTAAAAGTGCTATATCTGAGTCTTTTTCATTTTCATGGTCAAGATTAGCAGCGGCTAGCCAGTAGTATTCTACACCTCTTGGATTTGTATTTGAATGTGCTTCATAACTATAAATTCTTTTACCTGCCTTGCAAATTTTTAAGCCTTGAAAGGTTGTTTTATTTGAAGGAAAGTTGATATTTAAAAATTCTTTTTTATCTAGAGGAAAGCCTTTTTCAAAGATATTTTTGACTATTTTTTTAGTAAGTTTTAAAGCAAGTTTATAATTAAGCTCTTTTTGGCTATCTTTGTAAAATTGTGATAAAGAAATAGCAGGAATTCCATGAAGTACTGCTTCCATGGCACCCGCACAAGTTCCTGAGTAGGTTATATCCTCGCCTACATTAGCACCTTTGTTAATCCCACTTATCACAAGATCAGGCAAACGCTTTTTATATAAAGCATGCAAAGCAAGATAAACACAATCAGCAGGTGTGCCATCATCAAGCTTGTAAAATCTTTTGCCAACTTTGTAAAATCTTAAAGGTTTGGTTAGTGTTATAGAGTGCGAGCATGCTGATTTTTCACTAGCAGGAGCTACTATGGTGATTTTAGCTTTAAAATGCTTTCTTAGCATTTTAATAAGTTTTTTTAATCCTTCACTTTCATAGCCATCATCGTTTGTTATTAAAATTTCTTTCATGTTTATTCCTTTTTTAAATTTTAACACAAGTAATACAATATTTTTATTATTAAATTGTTTTTTCATTTTTTAAATATTAAAATTATAGTTTTTGATTAATTTTTTAAAAGGAAAGAATGATGTCAAAACTTTTACTTTTTAGTGCTTCTGGCTATAAAGAAAGTGCATATTTAAGTCATACTAGAGAATTTATAGATGATTTTTTAAAAGAAAATTTTATGATTGATGAAGAAATTCTTTTTATACCTTACGCAGGAGTTAGAAGGACTTATGATGCTTATGAGGCTAAGGTAAAAGAAGGCTTAAAAAAAGATAATATTAAATCTTTACATTGTTTTGAAAATTTAAAAGAAGCGATTTTAAATGCAAAAGTTTTTTTAGTAGGTGGAGGTAATAGCTTTATGCTTTTGCATAAATTATATGAAAATGATTTACTTGAAGTTTTAAAAGAGCGTATTAAAAAAGGAGCTTGTTATATAGGTTGGAGTGCAGGTTCGAATATAGCAGGACTTAGTATAAAAACAACTAATGATATGCCTATCGTTATGCCAAAAAGTTTTGATAGTTTAGGAATCTTTCCTTATCAAATCAACCCTCATTTTATTAGTGGAAAATTTCCTGGACATAATGGAGAAAGTAGGGAAGAGCGTTTAGAAGAGTTTTTACTAACTAATCCAAAAGATATTGTTTATGCTATACCGGAGGGTTCTGCATTAAAAGTACAAGATGATAGCTTGAAAATCATAGGCTATCATGATGTGTTAAAGCTTAGCTATCCTTTTAGTATAGAGTATTTAAAAGTCAATCAAATAACTAAAATCTAAAGGAGAAAAATGCAAACTTTTTATCTTTTAGCTGCGATTTTTGGTATTGTGGCTGTGGTTTATTTGCTTATTAAAAAAGTAGAGACAAAAACAGCTTTAATTAGCGTTGGTTTTATTTTGTGCTTGGTTTCATTTAAACCTATTGAAGCTTTGAGTGCTTTTACTCATGCTATGGTGCAACCTGCTTTGATTAAAGCAATTTGTGCAAGCATGGGCTTTGCTTTTGTGATGAAAGTGACTAAGTGTGATAAGCATTTGGTTAGATTACTTACAACACCTTTGAAAAATGTAGGATTTTTCTTGATCCCGCTCGCTTTTATGGTGACTTTTTTTATCGCTATAGCTATACCTTCAGCAGCAGGGTGTGCAGCAGCAGTTGGTGCGACTTTAATACCGCTTTTAATGGCTTCAGGTATAAAGCCTGCCATGGCAGCATCAACAGTGCTTTGTGGAACTATAGGAGGAATTTTAAGTCCAGGTGTTTCTCATACTGCTTTGATTTCAGAAATTTCTGGAAAAAATATACAAGAAATTGTCTTAACTCAAACTCCAAATGCATTAACCGCAGGAGTGATAGTGATGATTTCTTTGATGATTATGGCAATAGTTTTTAAAGATTATCAAAAAGGGCAAGTTTTTGAAGTAGCTAATCAAAATAAAGTTGAAGATAATATCGAAAAAGTAAATGTGTTTTATGCACTTATGCCTTTAGTACCTTTGGTTGTTTTAATCATAGGTGCAAGTCCTTTGCATAATTATGAGTTTTTAGTATGGACAAAACAAGTTGGAGTTGCTGAAGCTATGCTCTTAGGTGCAATCATAGCTTTGGTAGTAACCATGAGTAAACCTGATAGCATTTTTAAAGAGTTTTTCAATGGTATGGGGAAATCTTATGCAGAAATTATAGGAATTATTATAGCAGCTAGTGTTTTTGTTGCAGGTTTAAAAGCATGTGGGGTGATTGATATCATCATAGAATGGCTTAAAAACGAACAGCATTATGTGCGTTTTGGTGGAACCTTTATACCATTTTTAATGGCTATGGTTACAGGTAGTGGTGATGCTGCTGCTATGGCATTTAATAAGGCTGTAACTATTCATGCTCAAGATCTTGGTTTTGATCAAGTTAAACTTGGTACTGCAGTGGCAATGTCAGCAGTGCTTGGAAGATACCTTTCGCCTATTTTAGGAGCTTGTATTATCGTTTCAGCTATAGCAGGAGTAAGTCCTTTAGAAATTGTTAAAAGAACTGCTTTAGGTTGTGTTGTTTCAGTAGTTGTAATCGCTTTTGTGCTATTATAAATTTAAGCCTTTTAAGGCTTAAATTTATTTTGCAGCTAGAATGATGATTTCTTGTATTACTTTGCTTGCTACTTTTAAAGATTTAACAGGTAAATACTCATAAATAGAGTGAAAATTATGTGCTCCGGTAAAGATATTTGGACAAGGCAGGCCTTTTTCTGAAAGCACCGCTCCATCATATCCTCCACGCATAGGAATGATTTTAGTTTTGATATTTAAATTTTCATAAGCTTGTAAGGCAAGTTTAATAGGTAAAGATTCGGTTGTTTTTAGACTATTAAAGACATTTTTATAACGATCGTTAAGCTTAATGTTAATTCTTTCTTCTCCGTATAGCTTTTTAAAACTATCGCTTAAATCTTGTAAAAATTGCATTCTTTGTTTGTATTTTTCATCATCAAATTCTCTAATGTCTATTTTTAAAGTAGTTTTAGCACTATTTCCTTTAAGTTCTTTAACCCAAAAATATCCTTCTTTGTTTTCCGTATATTCAGGTGCTTCGCCATTTGGAAGCATAGAGATAAATTTATGTGCCAAAAGTAAAGAATTAACTAATTTTCCTTTGGCACTCATAGGATGAGCAGACTTTCCTGTAAATTCTACTTCACAATCTCCTGCATTCCAATTTTCATAAATAAACTCTCCAATCTCACAACAATCTAAACAATACCCAAAATCAGCATCAATTTCCTTTATATTAAAAGCTTTTGCTCCTCTTAAACCCTGCTCTTCATCAGGTAAAAAGCAAGCATAAATATCACCATGTTTAATATCAGGATTTTTTACAAAAAACTCAAGCATATCCATAATAGCTGCAATGGCCGCTTTATCATCAGCTCCAAGTAAACTTGTGCCATCAGTGTGAATGATATCATCTCCTATATAGTTTTTAAGCTCTTTAAATTCGCTTTCTTTTAGATAAAGATCTAAGTTTTTATTTAAGCATATATCTCCACCTTGATATTTAGTAATTTGTGCTTTGGTATCATTGGTTTGCTCCATACTTGTGTCTAAATGTGCGAAAAAGGCTATTTTTGGGGCATTTGGAGTATTGGCTGGTAAAAGGGCTGTGGTAATAGTATTTTCTCTTCTTTTTATATCTTTTAAACCTAACTCTTGTAGTTCTTTTTCGAGTAATTTTGCAAGTTCCATTTGATTAGGACTCGATGGCATAATACCTTTAGCACCATTTTCTCTACTTGTAGTGGTGTTAATCTTGGTGTAGTTTATAAATCTTTGAACAATATCCATAATTTTTCCTTTTGTATTAAAAATTAATAAATTATAACAATTCATTTTTTAAATATTTTATAAAATTAATAATATTTTATTAAATGATATTTTTTATCAAAATTATTTAAAAATTATGTTAATATATTTATATTTTAAGATTTAAAAAATTAAGGATGGAAGTATGCAAAAAATTAATTTTATAATGATGTTTAGCATATTTATGCTGTTTTTTACGGCATGTTCTTCTAAGGAGCAACTTAATCCTTTAGGGCGTTCTTTTGGTGCTATAAATGATAGTGATCCTTTAAAAATAGGTAAAAATCCAATACCACCTGTAAAACAAAAAAATCCAACTTTGGTTGATGGTTCTGATTTGGTTCCTCAGATTCCATTGCAACCACCTTTGATTAAAACAAATACTTTTAAAGGTGATAATGCTTTAAAAGGTCCCTTGCCAAGACTAAAAAGCGAAAAACAATTTAATGATGTTGCTGTTTTTGAAAACAGAGGTTTTCCGAGTGATTTTGTAACTATTATGAATCCAAATGGAGCAGCTTTAACTGTATGGGCTTTGGCGCCTGGAAATTGGATTTGGGGTTATAGTTTGTATAATAGCAAACCATTTGGTGATGCTAGAGTTTGGCAGTTGATAGAATTTCCTAATGATATGGTTGTGATTAAGAATGTTAAAACAAATACTTGTTTAAATGCGTATGGAAATGGAATAGTGCATTATCCTTGTGATCAAAGCAATCATGCACAATTTTGGAAATTATTTCCTATGAGTAATGGAGCTTATCAAATACAAAATTTTGCTACACAACAATGTATACAAACGCCAATTTCTAATGTAATGAAAGATTTTAGTTTTAGTTTTTTTAACATTTATTTGACAAATTGCTTGAAATCTGGAGAGAAAAATTTAGATAGACAATGGTATATAACAGTACCTACTTTTACAGCTAAAAGACCTTATAGATAGGAGTTAATATGAAGAAAATATTATTTTTGGTTTTTATTATCAATTTAACTTTTGGGGCTTTAGAAAATTATAATGTCGGAACTTGGAATTTGCAAGGTTCTTCAGCTGCCACTGAAAGCAAATGGAATATAAGCATTAGACAGTTAATAAGCGGTGATAATCCTTTGGATATTTTAGCTGTTCAAGAAGCAGGGGTTTTACCGACTACTGCAGTTATGACTCCAAGGCAAGTTCAGCCTGTGGGAGTGGGAATTCCCATACACGAGTATGAATGGAATTTAGGGACTTTATCCCGTCCAAATAATGTTTTTATATATTATTCAAGAGTGGATGTTGGTGCAAATCGTGTAAATATGGCAATAGTTAGTAGAATTAGAGCTGATGAGGTTATAGTATTGCCACCACCAACTGTTGTGTCTCGTCCTATAATAGGAATTCGTATAGGGAATGATGTATTTTTTAGTGTACATGCTTTAGCAAGAACTGGTAACGATGCTGGTGCTATAGTAAATGCAGTTGATATGCATTTTAGAAATATGCCACAAATTAACTGGATGATTATGGGTGATTTCAATAGAACTCCTAGCGATTTAGTTTCTATATTAGATACTGGAGTAAGATCGCGTATAAATATAGTATCACCTCCATCTTTTACGCAAACAAGCGCACAAAGAGTTATAGATTATGCCGTTACTGGAAATTCAGATACAACAAGGCTTTACAATCCTCCTGCAATACTTGCAGTTTTAGCTTTAGCTGGTCTTCGAACTTTTTTAGCATCTGATCATTTTCCAGTAAATTTTAGAAGATTTTAGGAGATTATTGTGAAAAAATTATTAATTACATTTTTTGCATTGTTGAATATTTCATATGCCATAGATCCTTCTCAAGGAGATTTGCCTGACTTTACCCCTATGTTTGCTATAAGATCTTTAGAAACTGGAATTTCTTTAAGCCCTTTTAGAGAGACTTCTTCTAAATTAGAAGATCAAAATTGGATTTTAAAAGAAATAATTTTAAGTGATGATTTAAAAAAGAAGGATGAGTTGGCAGAAGATTTGCCTTTTGGGTATGTTCAGTTTATACACCCAAGTGATGATGATCTTTGTTTGGCTATTTTAGAAAGTGGTTTTTTTGGTACTAAATCTTGCTCAAGTGACCTAAATGACGCTAAATTAGAAACTGTTTTTTCTATAATGCCAACTACAACTCCTGCTGTTCAAATTAGATCTTTGGTTGAAGGTGGTAGAGAGTGTATGGTAACATTTTTCAATCCAAATGTTCCCATAGAAAATCGTTTTGGCATACAACCTTGTACTTTAGACCCGGCATTATTTTTAGATTTAAATGAGCTAATGTTTTTTACTCCAGCAATAGTAGAAGCAACTCCGCTTTATTAACTTGTTTACTAACTAGACAAGTTAATTTTTGTATTTGTTGTAGCGGATTAATTTTTAAATCGTATAATTTCACTCTTAATTTAATTTTAGGAGAAATAATGAAAAAAATTCTTAGCTTATTTAGTGCTTGTGTGATTTTTGTTAGTTTAGCAAATGCAGATATTAATCTTTATGGACCAGGTGGCCCGCATACTGCTTTAAAAGATGTAGCATCTAAATATAGCGAAAAAACAGGAGTGAAAATTAATGTAAATTTTGGACCACAAGCTACTTGGTTTGAAAAAGCTAAAAAAGACGCGGATATTTTATTTGGTGCTTCAGATCAATCTGCATTAGCAATAGCTAGTGATTTTGAAAAAGACTTTGATGTAAATAAAATTAAGCCTTTATATTTTAGAGAAGCAATTATTTTAACTCAAAAAGGAAATCCTTTAAAGATTAAAGGTTTAAAAGATTTAGCTGATAAAAAAGTAAGAATTGTTGTGCCAGAGGGTGCTGGAAAAAGCAATACTTCAGGAACGGGTGTTTGGGAAGATATGATAGGAAGAACTCAAAATATCCAAACTATTGCTAATTTTAGATCAAATATTGTTGCATTTACTCCAAATAGTGGTAGCGCTAGAAAACTTTTTGCTGAAAATAAAGCCGATGCTTGGATAACTTGGATTGATTGGTCAAAAAGCAATCCAGATATAGGAACAGCAGTAGCTATTGAAAAAGATTTAGTAGTATATAGAACCTTAAATGTGGTTGCTAAAGAAAATTCAAGCAAAGAAGTACAAGATTTTATAAACTATCTAAGCAGTGATGAAGTAAAAGAAATTTTTGAAAAATATGGCTGGAGAAAAAACTAATATTGGCACAATGCCAATATTAGTTTTTAGGTTGTTTTAAATTATCTACTTTCTCTTCTATACAAGTTTTGCCTTCTTGACAAGGTGGAGACATTTTTGCAAAGATAGTTAATCTTGTATAATCTTGTGATAATTCATATTTCTCTATGGTTAAAATTCTATTTCTTGGAAATAATAACTCATATTGATCCGGAGATCCTGCTAATTCTTTAAGCGAAACAAACATAACGTCAGAATATTTAGGTACTTTTATAACTAATTCTATTGGACGGGTTTGAAAAACACTATTTCGAATAGCCGTTGTTGACATAAATCCATAATCTTTGTATTTTTTATGATTGATAATTTCTAAATAAGAAGCAGATTTTTTGGTAAATTTTCCATTTTGGTAAATTTTTTTAAATAAATCTTTATCTATTAGTTTAAGCAAAAATCCAAGATTTTCATAACGATAAACTTGAAGATTTTCAAACACTATAGTTTTTGATAGAGCTTTATCTAATCTTGAGATCATATCTTTTTGTTTTTCATCTAAAGAAGATATAGAAAATCCATTTCTTAATTTACCATTGATTACTACAAAATCCCCAAAGGTATATTGATAAATTATGTTTTTTTCATCTTTAGATAGCTTTAATCCGCTATATAAATTTTGCCACCAAGACACTACTTCGTTACCACTGGAAAATTTTCTATATTTTTCTTGAGGCGTATCTTGAAAAGAAAAATCAAGATTATCTTGTGCCAATGAAAAAGTTTTAAAACTTATCAGACTTACAAATAATAAAAAAATTATTTTTTTCATTTTTTTCTCCTTGAAATTAAAATAATCACACAAATTATATCGGGTAAAATAAGATAATAATTATCATAATTAATTATTTTTTTAATTATTTTCTATTTGTTGCTATTTTAATAGTATTAATTTATATTTTTAGTATATTTTGCTAGAATTGAAAATAAATCTTACAATTATGAATTATTGCTTGTATTTTATATAATTAAAGATCAGATAAAAATAATATTAAGTTAGGTAATATGAAATTTTTTTTAGTTTGTGCGTTAGAACCATCGGCAAATTTGCATTTAAGAGAAGTTTTAAAAGCTTACAAGAAAGAGTATAAAGAATTTGATTTGATTGGAATTTATGATGAGAGTTTATGCGAAGAGTTTAACTTAAAATCCAAACCATTATATAGCTCACATGAATTTAGCGCTATGGGTTTTATAGAAGTTTTACCACTTATTTTTAAGGCAAAAAAAGCTATCAAAGAACTTGTAAATTTAAGTCTTACCCAAAAAATTGATGCGATTTTGTGCATAGATTCTCCTGCTTTTAATATACCTTTTGCGAAAGCTTTAAAAAAGGCAAATTCTAAAGTAAAAAGAATTTATTATATCTTACCTCAAGTCTGGGCTTGGAAAAAAGGACGCATTCCTATTATAGAAAACCATTTTGATATTTTAGCTTCTATTTTGCCTTTTGATGAGAAATTTTTTAGTAAAAGTATTTATGTGGGTCATCCGCTTTTAGATGAGATTAAAGAATTTAAAAATCAAGATGATATAAATAATATACTTTCAAAAAAAGATGATGAAAAAATAATAGCTTTTTTGCCAGGCTCAAGAAAAAGTGAGATAAAGCGCTTGATGCCTATTTTTAAAGATTTAAGCATAAAATTTAAAGGTAAAAAGATACTTTGTGTACCTGAGTTTAATCTTAAAAGGTTAAATCTTTATGGAGATGTGAGTGAATTTGAAATTCAAACTAACGCTCCAAAGGTGCTTAAATATGTAGATTTTGCTTTTATTTGTAGTGGCACAGCTACGCTTGAAGCAGCTTTAGTTGGCACGCCTTTTGTACTTGCTTACAAGGCTAAAGCTATAGATATTTTTATAGCTAAACTTTTTGTAAAATTAAAACATATAGGTCTTGCAAATATTTTTTTAGATTTTGCAGGTAAAAATGAACTTAATCCTGAATTTTTGCAAGAGCAAGTAAGTGTAGAAAATTTATATCAAGCTTATCTTAAATACGATTATAAGGCATTTTTTGATAAAGTGAGCTTTTTAAAAGAATATTTGCAATTTGCAAGTGCAAAAAATTTAGCTAAAATACTTTATGAAATCAAATAAGGATAAATTATGCAAAAAGAACCTATGAGTAAATATGGTTATGAGAAATTAGAAAAAGAATTGGAATACCTAAAAAAAGTTGAACGCCCAAAAGTAGTAGAAGAAATAGACATAGCAAGATCTCATGGGGATTTAAAAGAAAATGCAGAATATCACGCAGCTAGAGAAAAACAAGCTTTTATAGAAGGCAAGATAGCTGAGCTTGGAGACTTAATCTCAAGAGCACAAATTATTGATCCAGCTTCTTACGAACACGATAGTGTGAAATTTGGTTCAACTGTTGTGGTGGAAGATTTAGAAAGTGAAAAACAAAGCACTTATACTTTAGTAGGAGTAAATGAGGGAAATTTGGAAAAAGGTTATATTTCCATTAGTTCGCCTATTGCTAAGGCAATGCTTGGTAAAAAAGAAGGAGATGACTTTAAAGTGCGTTTGCCAAAAGGCGAGAGTGAATTTGAAATAATCTCTATAGAGTATAAAGCTTTGGAATTTTAATTTTTGCAAAAAATAATTATAAAAGAAAATGCAATTTTCATAGCAGACGCACATGAAAATGAAAATAGACGTGGTTTTTGGGAGTTTTTACAAGCCCTAAAAGATAAAAAACTCCAAACTCCGCAACTTTTTTTAATGGGTGATATTTTTGATCTTTTAATTTATGAAGTAAAAGCAACTCATGATTTTGCAAAAGCTTATATAGACTTACTTGAAGAACTTGCTCATGAAATTGAAATCATTTATTTAGAAGGCAATCATGATTTTAATCTATCTAAATTTTTTAAAAATGTTAAAGTTTTTAGTGTAGAACAACAGCCTTTACTTTGTGAATTTCAAGATCATACACCGGTAAAATTAGCCCATGGGGATATTTTTTTAAAACCTTTTTTACAATTTTGCTTAAAAAGTTTGAGAAATTATTATTTACTACTTTTTTTAAATTTTTTAAATGTTATTAGTAAAGAAAAAATTACTCAAAAAATTTTAAAAAATCAAAATAAAAAACAACTTATTAGAAAAATTCCTCATTTTTCTGCTTTGGTAAAAGAACGCATAAAATGCTATAACACAAGCTTTGTAATCGAAGGACATTATCATCAAGATGTGTTTTTAGAATATGAGAATACAAAATATTTAAATTTAGCTACTTTTGCATACAAGGAAAGTTTTTTTGTAGTAAAATATGAGTCAGAAATCAGATTTCACAAAATAGAACTTAAGGAGGCATAATGTTTGATGAGAATGTCGTTAAAACAGGTTCAAATGAAATGGAACTTGTTGATTTTCGCATCTTTAAGCAAGGCCAGGATAAAGTCTATGAGGGAATTTATGGTGTAAATGTTTCTAAAGTTAGAGAAATTATTAAAATTCCTTTTTTGACTGAAATTCCAGGAGTACCTGACTATGTGGAAGGTATTTTTGATCTTCGCGGGGTAGTAATTCCTGTGATCAACCTAGCAAAGTGGATGCAAATTCAAGAACCAGAAATGACGAATATAAAACCTAGAGTTATTATTACTGAATTTAGCAATGTATTGATTGGTTTTATTGTTCATGAAGCAAAAAGAATTCGTAGAATTAACTGGAAAAATATTGAACCAGCTACATTTGCTACAAGTGCGGGTAGTTTAGATAAAAGTAAAATTACAGGTGTAACTAAAATCGAAGGTGATGAGGTTTTACTCATTTTAGATTTGGAAAGTATAGTACAAGAGCTTGGAATTTATACTCCACAAACTGATATTGAAGATGATAAAATTCAAAAAATAGAAGGTATAGCATTGGCATTAGATGATAGTTCTACTGCTAGAAAACTTGTTAAAGATCTTCTTAATAAAATTGGTTTAAAAGTTGTTGAAGCAAAAGATGGAGTAGAAGGATTACAAAAACTAGAAGAGCTTTATAATACTTATGGCGCAGAAGAACTACATAAACATCTAAAAATTATTGTGAGTGATGTTGAGATGCCTCAAATGGATGGTTTTCATTTTGCTGCAAAAGTAAGAGATGATGAGAGATTTAGAAATATTCCTATCGTGTTTAATTCTTCTTTATCAAATGAGTTTATGAGTGATAAAGGTGTTAGAGAAGCAGGAGGAGAGGGATATTTAGTTAAATTTAACGCAAGTGATTTCTTTGCTGAAATTTCTCGTGTTATTAAAAAGCATGAAAAAGGTGAGGAGTAAAAATGGAAGATATTCAAGAAATACTTGAGGATTTTTTAGTTGAAGCCTTTGAATTAGTCGAGCAAATAGATCATGATTTGGTTGAATTAGAAGCAAATCCTGAAGATTTAGAGTTGTTAAATAGGATTTTCCGCGTTGCACATACAGTTAAAGGTTCATCAAGTTTTTTAAATTTTGACGTTTTAACAAAACTTACTCATCATATGGAAGATGTTTTAAATAAAGCAAGACATAATGAGCTTAAAATTACTCCTGAGGTAATGGATGTAGTTTTAGAGTCTATTGATATGATGAAAACTTTATTAAATTCTATTAGAGATAATGGAAATGATACAGCAATAGGACTTGATATAGCTCCAATTTGTGCGAGACTAACTGCAATCTCAGAAGGTGAAAGTTTGGAAGCTACAACATCAACCATGGAAGAAGAATCTAAAGAAGAGATTAAAGAAGAACCAAAAGCCGAAGAACCAGAAGTTGATGTAAATAAGCTTAGTGATGATGAGGTTGAAGCTGAAATCGAAAGACTTTTAAAAGTAAGAAAAGCTGAAGATCAAGCAAGACGTGCAGAAAAGAAAAAAACACAAGAGGCCAATCCAACTCCGAGCAAACCAGCTGCTCAAGCACAAAATACAGCTACTGAGAAAAAAGTTCCTGCAGCAGGTGGTGGAAGTAGTGGTGCAAATATGGATCAAACAATCAGGGTTGAGGTTAAAAGACTTGATCATTTGATGAACTTAATTGGTGAGCTAGTGCTAGGCAAAAATCGCTTATTGAAAATTTATGATGATGTTGAAGAAAGATATGATGGGGAAAAATTCTTAGAGGAATTAAATCAAGTCGTATCTCAGCTTAGTATTGTTACTACAGATATTCAACTTGCGGTTATGAAAACAAGAATGCAACCTATTGCAAAAGTATTTAATAAATTCCCAAGAGTTGTGCGTGATTTAGGTCGTGAGCTTGGTAAACAAATGGAGCTTGAAATTTCAGGGGAAGAAACAGAACTTGATAAGTCTATTGTAGAGGAAATTGGCGATCCTATTATGCACATGATTAGAAATTCATGTGATCATGGTATAGAAGATCCAGCAACACGTGTGGCTAATGGTAAACCAGAAAAAGGAACAGTTAATCTTAAGGCATACAATGAGGGAAATCACATTGTAGTAGAGATTGCTGATGATGGTAAGGGTTTAGATGCTGATGTGTTAAAAGCAAAAGCTATGGAGAAAAATTTAATCACAGAACGCGAAGCTGATCAAATGAGCGATAAAGAAGCGTTTGCATTGATTTTTAAACCAGGTTTTTCAACTGCGAAGAAAATTACCAATGTTTCAGGTCGTGGTGTTGGAATGGATGTTGTTAAAACTAATATTGAAAAATTGAATGGCGTTATTGAGATTGATAGTGAGCTTGGAAAAGGCACTGTAATGAAGCTTAAAATTCCACTTACTTTAGCAATTATCCAATCATTACTTGTAGGTACACAAGAAGAATTTTATGCTATTCCGCTTGCATCAGTCCTTGAAACAGTTAGGGTTCCAATTGATGATATTTATACCATTGAAGGTAAAAATGTATTACGCTTAAGAGATGAAGTTTTATCTTTAGTAAGACTTTCAGATGTGTTTGGTGTAAAACAAGTGCTTGAAAACACTGATCAAACTTATGTAGTTGTTATTGGAGTAGCAGAAAGCAAGCTTGGTATTATAGTAGATACTTTGGTGGGTCAAGAAGAAATTGTTATCAAATCTATGGGTGAGTATTTGCAAAATATTCAAGGTATAGCAGGGGCAACTATTCGTGGTGATGGTAGAGTTACTTTAATTATTGATGTTGCTGCTATGATGGATATTGCGAAAGAAATTAAAGTAGATATTAAAGCACAAATAGAATCGCAATCTAAAAAAAGTTCAAAAGAAAAACCAAGTGATTATACGGTACTTATAGTGGATGATTCTAAAATGGATAGAAACATCATGCAAAAATCACTAGAGCCATTAGGTGTAAGTATTGTAGAAGCAACTAATGGTGTGGAAGCTTTAAATATGATAAAATCAGGCGAACATGACATTGATGCTGTATTAATTGATATTGAAATGCCAAGAATGGATGGTTATACTTTGGCAGGTGAAATTAGAAAATATTCCAAGTACAAAAACCTTCCACTTGTTGCAGTAACTTCAAGAACTAGTAAATCAGACCGTTTAAGAGGTGTGGAAGTAGGAATGACTGAGTATATTACTAAGCCTTACTCTCCAGAGTACTTAGAAAATGTAGTTAGAAAAAATTTAAAACTAGGATAAGAAGATGAATGATAAATTAAGCCAGGTTTTGCAAAAACAACAATCACAAATTGCAGAGCCGGATGTGGATAAAGAAGAGGATATTATTCAACTTGTTGGTTTTGTGGTAGGAGATGAGGAATATGCTATTCCAATTCTTAATATCCAAGAAATTATTAAACCTATAGAATACACTAGGGTGCCAAGTGTGCCTGATTATGTTTTAGGTGTATTTAATATGAGGGGTAATGTTATGCCTTTGATTGATCTTGCAAAAAGATTTAATCAAGGTAGTTCTAAAATGACTCCTCAAACAAGATATATTGTTTTAAAAGGTATGACAAATGGCAATCAAACTCCTGCGGGTAATGCTGGATTTGTGATAGATAGACTGACAGAGGCTATCAAAATTCACAGAAGCAGAATTGATCCGCCACCTGAAACCTTACTAAAAGAAAAAGGCATGATTTTTGGTATAGGTAAAAGAGAAGAAAACATTTTGACCATATTAAAAGCAGAAGCTTTGTTAAAGCGTGAGTTTTGATGATAAAACTTTGCGCATTTGATTTTGATTCTACTCTAATGGATGGTGAAACCATTGATATTTTAGCACAAGAATATGGCGTTGGTGATGCTGTTAAGGCAATCACCAACAAAGCAATGAATGGTGAGCTTGATTTTTTTGAAAGCTTAAGTGCTAGGGTAGCTTTGCTTGAAGGTATGTCTATTGATCAGGTAAAAAAATGTTGTGAAAATCTACCTTTGATGAATGGTGCAAAAGAATTATGCGAATATTTAAAAAGTAAAAATATAAAAATAATTGTTTTCAGTGGTGGGTTTCACGAAGGAATTGACTTAATACAAAATAAACTTCATTTTGACTTCGGTTTTGCCAACTTCTTACATAGCAAAAATAATGTATTAACAGGAAAAGTTGGTGGAGAGATTATGTTTAATAACTCAAAAGGCATTATATTACAAAGACTTAAGAAATTCTTAAACCTAAAAACAGAAGAGATAATGTGTGTAGGTGATGGAGCTAATGATATTTCTATGTTTAAAGAATGTGGATTAAAAATAGCTTTTTGCGCTAAAGAAATTTTAAAATCTCACGCGGATGTTTGTATAGATAAAAAAGATTTAAAAGAAATAATAAAGGTGATACAATGAAAAAATTTTCTCTATGGTGTGACTTTATAGAAAATGAATTTTTAGACCATAGTTTTTTGGATTTAATTTACTCAAAGACAATTAATGGTGCTACTTCAAATCCTGCTATTTTTAAAAATGCAATTTTAAATTCAAATATTTACAAAGAGAAAATTAAAAAATCAAATTTTAAAGATAAAAAAGCCTTGTATGAATATCTTGCAGTAGAAGACATAATCAAGGCTGCAGATAAATTAGCTATTAATTATTATGAAAATAATGATGGTTTTATTAGTATTGAAATTGATCCAAGATTAAAAGATAATACTAGTTTGTCTTTGGCTGAAGCAAAAAGATTATACACACAAATTGCAAAAGAAAATGTGATGATGAAAATTCCTGCTACAGAAGCTTCTTATGAAGTAATGCAAGAATTAATGAAAAATGGTATTAGCGTAAATGCTACTTTAATTTTTGATTTTGAACAAACTAAAAAATGCTTCGAGGCTTTAAATTTAGGTTTAAAAGAATTTAGAAAAAACAATATTGTAGGTAAAAAAGAACCGCAAGCTGTTATTAGTATTTTTGTAAGCCGTTTTGATAGATTATTAAATAATCAAGTTTTGGATAAAAATTATATAGGGATTCTTACCGCGACCAAGGCTTATAATTATATTATCAAACAAAATGAAGCAAATATTAGGGCTTTATTTGCTAGCACTGGTGTTAAGGGTGATGATTTAGAGAAAGATTATTATATTAAAGAATTGCTTTATGATAAAGCTATTAATACTGCACCATTAGATGCTATCAAAGCTTTTAAGGGTAAGCAAATTGTATTTAAAGAGCCTTTAAAAGATGAGTGTATAGAGAAAAAATTAAAAGCAAATATATCAAATGATGTTTTAAGTAAAGCTTGTAAAGAATTACTTGATGATGGTTTAGAACAATTTTGCATTGCTTATGAAGATATTTTGAAGTCTTTATGAGAGTAGTGGCTTAATCTCAGATGAGATTAAGCGCTAATACTTGCTAAAGTTGGTCTTTTTAGTGAAAAAACATTAGATGGAGATCTTCTACCGCAATTTGGACATCTAGCTATTGTTTTCCATAAATTTTCTTTTATATATTCTGAAGGTTTTCCAAATCTTTTTTCATATAAAATGCATGTTTCCTCCCAAGATTTATTAAGATTTTTGAAATCTTCCTCACCTCTCATTCCAAAATAAGGAAAGTGGTGCAAGAAATAACCAAAAATATTTTCGCAATCTTGAGCATATTTTAATGTATCTAAAATATGATAATGCCAAAATTTATCAACATCAGCTGGTGGTACTATTGAGGCATCTTTATTTTCTTGACATAAAAGAAGAAATTTTCTATATTCAATTTCAATAAATTTAGCATATTCTAAACTCCACCCTAATCCTTCGTTTTTGTCAATTATTTTTACTATGATTGGTTCTAAATCCAATTCTTTTAATAGTATTGTAGACATGTTATTCCTTTTATTTTTAATTATAGTTTAATAACACTTAGTGTTATCAACGATTGTAAAAAAATTATATAAAAACTAGACTTATAAATAAATAAAGTGTTATAAGGCTTGGTTATATGAAGCAAGATATATCTGATAAACATAGAGAAATAGGCAAAAGAGTTGCAAAAATAAGAAAAGAAAAAGGAATTTCTCAATTGGAATTATCATTGTTATTAGGACATAAAAGTGTTTCTATAGTTGCAAGTGCAGAAAGGCATTATAGAGGTGCTCACTTTAATTTAAATCATTTATTTCAAATGGCTGAGATTTTTGAAATAGATATCTGTGATTTTTTTAAATGAATTTATACTTTACTAAGCCATAAATTGGTATCATTAAATTTTTTATTTTAGAAAAAAGGGAAAAAGATGTTAGAAGGTATCGTTAGAGAGAGTATCGGTAGAAAAGCTGCTAAAGCTTTAAAAAGAGATGGTTATCTAATCGCAAATATCTATGGAAAAGGATTAGAAAATATCAATGCTGCTTTTAAAGTAAATGATTTTATAAAAGAAGTACGTAAAAAAACTACTTTAGCTTTTGATGTAAAAGTAGCAGATAAAGTATTAAATGTTGTAGTAGTTGACTATCAAAAAGATCCTGTAACTGCAGAATTAAAACATGTGGATTTAAAAGTAGCACAAAAAGGTGTTATTTCTAAATATATGGTTCCTGTTAAAATTGTAGGAACAGCTATGGGTCTTAAAAATAAAGGTGTTTTAATCCAGTCAAAAAGAAGATTAAAAGTAAAATGTGCAGCTGAAAACTTACCAAATTATTTTGAATTAGATGTGACTAAACTTGATGTTGGTGATGCACTTTTAATTCGTGATGTAGTTGTGCCTGAAGGTGTGACTATGGTTGATGCCGATAGAGTAGCTGTAGTTGGTGTAGAAAAAGCAAGATAAGATGACCTTAGTCGTAGGACTTGGTAATATAGGAGAAGAATACACTCAAACCCGCCACAATGTAGGGTTTATGTTGATTGACTTGCTTTTAAAAGATTTGCAAACGACTAAGCTTTCAAATGCTAAATTTAAAGGAGAGCTTTTTAAAAGCTCTTCTACTCTTTTTTTAAAACCTTCCACCTATATGAATTTATCCGGAGAAAGTGTAAAAGCTGTTAGTGAATATTACAAATGTGATAGAATTATTGTAATTCACGATGATATAGATTTAAGTCTAGGTGCTTTGAAATTTAAAATAGGCGGATCAAATGGTGGGCATAATGGACTTAAAAGTATAGATAGTCTTTGTGGTAATGCTTATGAGAGAGTGCGCATAGGAGTAGGAAGGGGAAAAGATGTAATATCTCATGTTTTGGGAAAATTTAAAAAAGAAGAACAAGAAAATTTGATCAAGGTTTTAGAATATAGTAAAAAAGCTTTGCTCGAGCTTTTGAATTCTGATATAGAAAAAATCTCTTCAAAATATTCTTTAAAAAGTTAAACGATGAGTATATTTTTTCGTTATATTTCATCTTTATATTTGAAATCTTTTTTTATTTTATTTTTTTCTTTAACTTTTTTCTTTGTGGCCATTGATTTTTTACTTAATTTTAATAGACTTCCAAAAAGTGCTAATTTGGAACTTTTGTATGTATTCTTCTTAACATGCTCAGCAGCTTCTTATATTCTACCTTTAGCTATAGTTCTTGCTTTGGTGTTATGTGTTTTTAATATGATAAGATCTAACGAATTTGTAAGTTTGTATGCTTTGGGTTTAAGTAAAAATCAAGTAATTTTTTATCCCTTTTTATGGGCTATGTTTTTTTGCTGTGTTTATGTAGGGCTAAATTTTAGCGCTTTTGCTTATGCAGATGAATATAAAAGTAATATTCTTAAGCGTGGTGTTGTAGATAGAGAAGGCGGAGAAATTTTGATTAAATATAATGATAAATTTATTTATATACAAAAAACAAGTTCTCAAACTTTATATAATGTAAAAATTTTTGATGTAAAAAATTTAGATATCCAAAGTGTAATTCATGCAAAAACTGCTAAATTTGATGGAGAATCTTGGAATTTAAATGATACTAAGATTACTAATATACCACAAAATTTAATAGTTTCTAAAGAGGGTTTAAATATAGAAGAATTTCAAAATATCAAAGGTTTGGAAGATTTTTCTCCAAAAATTTTAGAAAGAATTTCTTTAATAGAGAGTAATCCTTCTTATTCTATTTTAGATGCATTAGAAAGTATGGCAATTTTTGCAAAACAAAATGTTTCTACTAATACACTTAGAACAAGTTTGTATTCTTTAGTATTTACTCCTTTTTTTGCGCCTTTTTTAATGCTTATTGTATATTATTATTTTCCTTTAACAGCAAGATTTTTTAATCTTGCACTTTTAGCTTTTGTATTTTTCGTATGTATACTTTTGGTTTGGGGTTTATTGTTTTTGCTAACAAGATTAAGCGAAAATGCAATTTTACTACCAGAGCTTGGTATAATGCTACCAGTGTTTATATTAATGAGTATAGGAAGTTTTTATTATTTTAAACACAAATAACTACAAGAGAGGTTTTTATGGATTATTTAAAATTAGCAAAAGAATACAATACACCTTTTTATATTTATGATTTTGATAAAATCAAAGAGCGTTTTACAATGTTAAAAGATGCTTTTAAAGCAAGAAAATCACAAATTTTTTATGCAGTTAAAGCAAATTCTAATTTAAGTATCTTAAAGTTTTTAGCTTCTTTGGATAGTGGATTTGATTGCGTTAGTGCAGGTGAGATTTATAGAGCTTTAAAAGCAGGTGCTAAAAATTATAAAATTATTTTTAGTGGAGTAGGTAAGAGTGCTGATGAGTTAAAATATGCTTTAGAACAAAATATACTTTATATTAATTTAGAAAGTCAAGAAGAAATGCTTCTTTTGGAGCAAATTGCTAAAGAAAATCAAAAAGTTGCTCGTATAAGTATAAGAGTAAATCCAAATGTTGATGCTAAAACACATCCTTATATTTCTACAGGTTTGCATGAAAATAAATTTGGTGTAGATATAGAAAGTGCTAAAAAAATGTATCTTTATGCTAAAAATTCACAATTTTTAGAACCAGTTGGTGTGCATTTTCATATAGGTTCGCAAATTCTTGATATAAGTAGTATTCATGAAGCTTCAGTAATTGTCGCAAAATTAGTAAAAGAGCTTTTGGCTTTAAAAATTAATATTAATTTTTTTGACATAGGCGGGGGTTTAGGAGTTTGTTACAAAGATGAACAAGAACCAAATTTATATGATTATGCTCAAGGAATTTTAGCAAGTTTGCAGGGCCTTGATGTGTGTATAGGTATGGAGCCTGGTAGATTTCTAGTAGCAAATGCGGGTGAGTTTGTTACTAAAGTTTTATATGAAAAATTTAATGATAAAAAGCGTTTTGTGATTGTTGATGGAGCGATGAATGATTTATTGCGTCCAAGTTTGTATAATGCATATCATGAAATTAAACTTTTAAATAAAAATAGTGAAGAGAGTCTTTGTGACATTGTAGGGGGAATATGTGAGAGTGGAGATTTTTTAGCCAAAGATAGAAAGTTAGCTAAAACCAAAGCGGGAGATTTGGTTGTAGTTAAAAGTGCTGGAGCATATGGTTTTAGCATGAGTAGTAACTATAACTCACGCAATAAAGTTTGTGAGTTAGCTTGTGAAAATGGCAAGGTAAGAATGATTAGAAAAAGAGAAGATTATGAGGATCAAATCGCTTTAGAACTTGAATATTTAAAGGATTAAAATGTTGTTTTTAGATGTGCAAGGGACTTTAATTTCAGATTATGATAAAAGTCCTATTGATGGTGCTTTAGAACTTATTAGATCTTTGAATAAAGAAAAAATTCCTTATGTAATAATCACCAATAATACTAAAAAGTTAGATTTTTTAAATTATTTGCAAAATTTAGATTTTGAGATTAATGAAAAAGTTTATATTGATCCTTTTTGTGTTTTAAAAGATCATTTAAAACCTTGTAAAATAGCGGCTTTTGGAGCAAAAGAATTTCTAGATTCACTCCAAGAGTTAGGTTATGAACTTGATTATAAAAATCCAAAAGCTTTTTTGGTGGCAAGTTATGATGACTTTAAATTTCAAGATTTTGCCAGTATGATAGAGTATGTTAAAAATGATATACAAGCTATAGCAATGCATGAGAGTAGTATTTATAAAAAAAGTTCAAGGCTTTATCCGGGTGTTGGAAGTATTATGGCTATGCTTAAAAATGCATATGATTTTGATTATAAAGTGATAGGTAAACCTAGTAAAGCTTTTTATGAAAGTGCTTTAAATTTATTAAAACAGCAAGATATAAATGCAAATTTTGAAAAGACTTTGATTATTAGTGATGATTTTAAAGGAGATTTACTTGGTGCTTATGAGCTTGGTATGCAAACAGCTTTGGTTTTAAGTGGTAAAATTTCTAGCACTCAAGGTCTTGATATAACTAAACTTAATTTTATATATGATAGTATTAAAGATTACTACATTTCGAGGTTTAAATGAAAGAGATAGAAGAATTACGCAATAAAATCGATACTATCGATGATAAAATTTTGGCTTTACTGAATGACAGAATGTTTTATGTTAAAGATATAGGCATGATTAAGCAAAATTTAGGTGGGAGTATTTATAGGCCGGAACGAGAAAGAGCTATTATAAATAGACTTAAAAATTATAATCATGGTTTATTAGATCAAAATGCCATCGAAGCAATTTATCAAGAAATTTTTGCGGTATCAAGGAATTTAGAAATGCCTCAAAGTATAGCTTATTTAGGGCCTGAAGGAAGCTATACACATCAAGTAGCAAGAACACGTTTTGGTGCTATGAGTCGTTATATTCCGCTTGCAAATATAGAAGATGTTTTTAAAGAATTGTCTCACAAAGAAGCAAAGTATGGGGTGGTGCCTATAGAAAATAATACAGCAGGTGCAGTTGGTATTACGCTTGATTGTCTTGGAAAATATGAAGATGTAAAGATTTTTGCTGAAATTTATATGGATATACATCATTCTTTTGTAAGTATGAGTGAGAATTTGAAAGATATTAAGCGTATATATTCTCACCCTCAAGGCTATAATCAATGTAGAAATTTTTTAGAAAGCCATGATTTGAATAAGGTGGAATTTGTAGCAAGTAAATCTACAGCTCATGCAGCTTATCTTGCTTCACAAGATGTTACTTCAGCCGCGATTTGTTCTAAAATTGCAGCAAAGCTTTACAATGTTCCTATTTTATTTGAAACAATTGAAGATAATTTGGCAAATCGCACTAGATTTTTTATTTTGAGTGATATTAAAACACCGCAAATGCCCCATTGTAAAACTTCTATTTTAGCGCTAGCTGTACATAAGCCTGGTGGGCTTAGTGATTTATTGTATGAGTTTAAAAAAGAAGGAATTAATCTAACAAAACTTGAATCACGTCCCATAAAAACAAGAGAATTTGTACATAGTTTTTATATAGACTTTGAAGGGCATATTGATGATGAAAATGTTCAAAGAGTTTTAAAAAAAGCTGAGCACATAAAATGGCTTGGATCGTATTTATCAGGAGAAAGTAATGAAATTTAATCCTTTTTTAGAAGCTATTAAAACTTATGAAAGTGGCAAGGATATAGAATTAATCGCTAAAGAATATGGCTTAAAAGAAGTTATTAAACTAGCAAGTAATGAAAATCCTTATGGAACAAGCAAAAAGGCTAAAGAAGCTATTATAAATAATGCACATTTAGCTCATTTATATCCTGATGATACTATGAGTGAGTTAAAACAAGCTCTGGCACAAAAATATGATATTTTAAAAGAAAATCTCATCATAGGTAGTGGAAGTGATCAAATCATAGAATATGTAGTACATGCAAAACTTGATCATTCTAAAGCTTATTTGCAATGTGGAGTTAGTTTTGCTATGTATGAAATTTATGCAAAACAACTAGGAGTTAAGGTTTATAAAACCCCAAGTCTAACACATGATTTAAATGAGTTATATGAATTATATCAAAAGCATAAAAATGAAATAAAAGTAATCTTTTTATGTTTACCAAATAATCCTTTAGGTGAGTGCTTAGATGCAAGTGCAGTTTTTGAGTTTTTAGAGAAAATTGATAAAGATTGTTTGGTAGCTATTGATGGAGCTTATAATGAATTTGCTTCGTTTAAAGATAACAAAAAACATATCAATCCTAAAGAATTAATCTATAAATTTCAAAATGCAGTATATCTAGGAACCTTTTCTAAGCTTTATGGTTTGGGCGGTATGAGAGTGGGTTATGGTATAGCTTGCAAGGAAATTATTAATGCATTTTATAAATTACGAGCACCTTTTAATGTGACTAATTTGAGTTTAAAAGCTGCTGTTGCTGCACTAGATGATGATGAGTTTGTACAAAAAACCTTGGAAAATAATTTTTCACAAATGAAGCTTTATGAAGATTTTGCCAAAAACTATAAAATTCGATACATTCCAAGCTATACAAATTTTATTACCTATTTTTTCGATGAAAAAAATAGCACAGATTTATCTGAAAAACTGCTTAAAAACGGTATAATAATAAGAAATTTACAAAGTTATGGTTTAAATGCTGTGCGTATAAGTATAGGTACAGAGTATGAAAATTCAAGGTTTTTTGAAGAGTTTTCTAAAAATTTTTAGTTTGTAGGAAATAAATGGATTATAAAACTATACTGCACCAAGTAGGTCAACTTTATCAAAATTTAAGCTTAAGACAGCGTATTATCATTGCTGCTTCTATTGTTGTTGTAGTTGGATTTTTAGTATTTTTAACCCTTTTTAGAAGCGGTTCTACAGTAGCTAGTGAGGCTGGGTATTCAGTATTATTTGAAAATGCTAATACTAGTGATTCAGCGATGATAGTAACTCAACTTGAAAAAAGTGGAGTTCCTTATATTTTACGTAATGAAGGGACAATTTTAGTCCCTAATGAACAGGTGTATAAGCAACGTTTAGCAATTGCTTCTGCAGGATTGTTGCCAAAAGATAACAAAGTAGGTTTTGAGCTTTTTGATAAACAAGAATTTGGAGCCACAGAAGCTGAACAAAAGGTAAAATATCAAAGAGCATTAGAAGGTGAGCTTGCTAGAACGATTGAAAGTTTAGAGCCTATCCATAGTGCTACAGTGCATATTGCTTTTGCTAAAGATACGCTTTTTACGCAGCAACAAGTCCCACCAACTGCTTCAGTAGCTCTGACGATAAAAGAAGGTTTAAAGCTTAATAAAAAGCAAATTATGGGGATTAAAAATCTCATTGCCTCATCAGTGACAAAACTTACCCCTGAAAATGTAAAAATCATGGATCAAAAAGGTATTCCTTTAGATGATGAGGGTGCTTTTGAGAGTGATTTGATCGCTGCTCAAATTAAATACAAAAGAGATCAAGAATACGAATTAGAGCAAAAAATTGTTGCCTCTATTGCTCCATTTGCAGGCGGTTATGATAGAGTAGTAGCAAAGGTTAGTATTGATTATGATTTTTCTAAAGAAGAATCACAAAGTGAAGTATATGACCCAAACACAGTTGTACGTAGTGAGCAAACTTTAGAAGAACATAAGGAAGGCTATAAGGACAAAGAAATCCAAGGTGTACCAGGTGCTGTTTCAAATATAGGGCCTGTAGAAGGTTTGGACGATAAAGGTGCGCGTGAGGTTTATACTAAAAATCAAACTACAACTAATAATGAAATTTCTAAAAAAATTACTAATACTACTAAGCAATTTGCAACTGTTAAAAGAATTTCTGCAGCAGTTGTAGTAGATGGAAAATATAAAGTTATCACGGATGATCAAGGAAATATTACCAATGAATATGTTCCTTTGAATGATAGAGAAATTAAAGCTATTGAAAATCTTACTAAAGGTGCTATAGGGTTTAATCTTGCTAGAGGTGATGCGGTTGAAGTAAATAATTTAGAATTTCATAGAACAGCTAAAGTTGAAAATAAAGTACAAACTTTTTATTCAAGATTTGTTGAGCCATTTATTCCACCTGTTAAATATGTATTTGCAGCAATTTTACTTTTTATATTTTATAAAAAAGTTATTGTTCCATTTTCGCAAAAAATGCTTGCAGATATCAAGCTTGAAGAAGAAATGGAGGGTAAAGATGGACAAGTTATTGATGATGCTGAAGATGCTATTGAAAAATTCAATGCTGCACGTAAGAAAGTTGAAGAGCAACTTGGATTTGGGGATAGTTTTGATGAAGATGCATTGCAATACGATGTTTTACTTGAAAAATTAAGAGCGGTGGCTAATGAAAAAGGTGAAGAAGTAGCATTGTTATTGCAAAAACTTGTTGAAAATGAAGCCGAATTTGGTGAGAAGGATATCTAATGATAAAGCTTAGTGAAGAACAAAAAATGGTCTATGATGACCTTTCTATGCCAGAAAAGGTCGCGATATTTTTAATTCAACTTGGAGAAGATGTAACGACGGTTTTATTTTCTCATATGGATATTAATGTTATCACCGAAATTTCTCGCTACATTGCTTTAGCAAAAAATGTAGATAAACCAGTAGCTACTGCAGTACTTGAAGAATTTTATACTTTATTGCAATCAAATCAATACTTAAAAAGTGGTGGTTTGGAATATGCAAAAGAAATTTTATTTAGAACTTTTGGTCCTGAAATTGCCAATAAAATTTTGGAAAAACTTACCAAGAGTATGGAAAATAACCAAAATTTTGCTTACCTTTCTCAAATTAAACCACAACAGCTTGCAGATTTTATCATTAAAGAGCATCCTCAAACCATAGCTTTGATTTTAGCTCATATGGATACTACTCAAGCTGCTGAAACTTTGGAGTATTTTAGTGATGAATTAAGAGCTGAAGTTGTAATAAGAATGGCAAATCTTGGAGATATTTCTCCTTCAATCATCAAAAGAGTATCTGCTGTACTTGAAAGTAAACTTGAAAGTCTTACTTCTTATAAAGTTGAAGTGGGCGGTCCAAGAGCAGTTGCTGAAGTACTTAACCGCTTGGGTCAAAAAGCTTCCAAAACAACACTTTCTTATATCGAGCAAAGTGATGAGAAACTTGCTACAACTATTAAAGATTTAATGTTTACTTTTGATGATATTTCTCAACTTAGCACTAATGCGATTAGAGAGGTTTTAAAGGCTGCTGATAAGCGTGATTTGATGATAGGTTTAAAAGGTGCAAGCGAGGATTTAAAACAAAAATTTATGTCCAATATGTCTACACGTGCGGCTGAAGCTTTTGTCGAAGAAATGGGCTTTTTGGGTGCTGTGCGTGTAAAAGATGTAGAAGAAGCTCAAAGAAAAGTTGTAGAAGTAGTGCAAAAGCTTGCAGAACAAGGTCTTATCCAAGTGGGTGAGGCTGATGAGATGATAGAGTAAGAATATGGCTAAATTAACCAATGTGATTTCACCTGAAAATATTTCTGCCCATGTGGTTGAGGGTTATCATTTTAAAGTTATGAGTGAAATGTCTTCTAATGAAGAGCAAAAACATGAAGAAACTCAAATTATAAGTCAAATCTTACCTACTCAAAATGCCCAACAAGTAGTAGAAAACCAAACAATAGAAACTACTCCACAGGCCCCACAACCTCAAATTCAACCTGATTTTGTGGAAGATTTGCTTAAAAAAACTGATGAAATGTCAGGAAATATCATTAAGCTACAAATGCAAATAGAAAGTCAAGAAGCTGAATTTAATAATCGTTTAAATACAGAATTAGAACACGCAAAAGAAAAATTTACTAAAGAAGGTTATGAGCAAGCACAAAAGAATTTTGAAAGTGAGTTAGAAGCTTTAAAGGAAAAATACTTAAAAAGTGTAGAGAAACTTGAAGATACAGTGCAAACACTCAATGAGTTTTTATCTAAAAATGAAAAAGAATTAGCTGATACTGCTGTGATTATCGCAAAAGAAGTTATCGCAAAAGAACTTGAAGAAAATTCATCACTGATAGCATTAAATTTAGCAAAAGAACTTATGAATGAGCTTAAGAATGCTACTAAAATAGAATTAAAATTAAATCCTGATGATTTTGAATATGTAAAAACACATTTACAAGAACAAAGTAATATCAAATTTAGTCTTGATGATGCAATTAATAAAGGTAGTGTTTTGATATTAAGTGATGCAGGTAATATAGAATCAAACCTTAATAATCGTTTACAAAAAATCAAAAATATGGTTAATGAATGATAGATTTAAATAACTTAAATATTAAAAATATGCAAGTTAGAGAATTAGAGATTTTAGCTAATAATTTGCGTGAAGTTATCATAGATACAGTGAGTAAAAATGGTGGACATTTAAGTTCAAATTTAGGTGTTGTTGAGCTTAGTATAGGTATGCACTATGTTTTTGATGCACAAAAAGATCCTTTTATTTTTGATGTTTCACATCAATCTTACCCACATAAACTTTTAAGTGGCAAAATAGATAACTTTCACACCCTAAGACAATTTAAGGGATTAAGTGGATATACCAAACCTGATGAGGGAGATTATTTTGTAGCAGGACATTCAAGTACTTCTATATCTTTAGCAGTTGGAGCTTGTAAAGCTATAAGATTAAAAAAAGAAGATCGTTTACCTGTTGTGTTAATAGGCGATGGAGCGCTAAGTGCAGGTATGGTATATGAAGCCCTAAATGAACTTGGCGATAGGGAATATCCTTGTGTGATTATTTTAAATGATAATGAAATGAGTATTTCAAGGCCAATTGGGGCTATTTCAAAATATCTTTCTCAAGCAATGGCAACGCAGTTTTATCAAAAATTTAAAAAACGCATAGAAAATCTTTTAGAATACTTTCCTCAAGGTGCTTCTTATATGGCAAAGCGTTTTGAAGAAAGTTTAAGGCTTATTACCCCTGGACTTTTATTTGAAGAACTAGGGCTTGAATATATTGGACCTATTGATGGGCATAATTTAAATGAAGTTATTAATGCACTAAATCAAGCAAAAGCTATGAATAAACCTTGCGTTGTACATGCGCAAACTATCAAAGGCAAAGGTTATGCATTAGCTGAGGGAAAAAATGCTAAATGGCATGGGGTAGGTGCTTTTGATAGAAGTAGCGGGGAGAGTTTAAAAGCAAATGTAAGCAAAAAAAGTGCCACAGAAATTTTTTCAAATACACTTTTAAATTTAGCTCAAAAATATGAAAATATAGTGGGTGTAACTGCTGCTATGCCAAGTGGTACTGGAATAGATAAGCTAATGGAAAAATACCCTGAACGTTTTTGGGATGTAGCTATAGCAGAACAACATGCAGTTACTTCTATGGCAGCTATGGCCAAAGAGGGTTTTAAGCCTTTTATAGTAATTTATAGCACTTTTATGCAAAGAGCTTATGATCAAGTAATCCATGATTGTGCTATTATGAATTTAAATGTTGTTATTGCTATGGATAGAGCTGGAATTGTAGGAGAAGATGGAGAGACACATCAAGGTGTTTTTGATGTTAGTTTTTTAAGCGCCATACCAAATATTACTCTAGCAGCTCCAAGAGATGAAGCTATGATGGAAAAAATTATGGAATATGCTTATTTTCATCAAGGCGTTTTTGCTTTTCGTTATCCTAGGGGTAATTTTTTATTAGATGATGATTTTAATCCATGTGAAATAAAGCTTGCAAAAGCTCAGGTTTTATCTAAAGTGCAAAGCGATAAAGTGTTTTTAGGATTTGGACAAGGTGTAGCTAAAGCAAAGCTAGTTTTAAATAAACTTGGATCAGATTATGCGAGCTTAATAGATTTGATTTTTGTAAAGCCTTTAGATGAAGAACTTTTGAAAGAACTAGCAAAAGATACAAAAATGTGGTTTGTTTTTTCAGATAGTGTTAAGATAGGCGGAGTAGGAAGTTTGATTGCAAATTTTTTACAAAAAGAAAATCTTTATCATATAAAATTAGTAAGCTTTGAATTTGAAGATCAGTTTATCGCTCATGGTAAGATGAGTGAAGTTGAGCAATTTTTAAAGCTTGATGTTGATTCTTTATGTGAAAAGATTAAAATTTATTAAAAGATAAAAAATATCTTTTAATATAATTATTTTTTTATAAAAAAAGCGTTATACTATTAGAAAAATATTGGAGAATTTATTATGGAACTTATACAAATGCTTAAAAATTGTGATTTAAAAGCTACTCCACAAAGACTTTGCATTTTAAAAATTTTAAAACGCCATGAACACCCTAATATTGAATCTTTATATGAAAGTATTAAAGAAGAATATCCTTCTATTTCTTTAGCTACAGTGTATAAAAATTTAAATACTTTAAAAGAACAAGGTTTGGTAGTAGAAATCAATACTCTAAATCAGAAAACTTGTTATGATATTTATGAGCATCCTCACATTCATGTAATTTGTAGTAAATGCAATCATATAGAAGATGTATGTTATGAGGATAGTGGGCTTAATAAATACCAAGAAGAACTTGAGAAAAAAATCGGAAATATTATCGATTATCTTGGTGTATTTGCTTATGTAAATGGCTGTAAAGCTTGTAAAAAATAAAATGGTTTGTGAAGTCCAAAGACGCTTTTTAATTGAAAATGATAATTTTATAAAAATTCTAAAAAAAGAAAAAATTGTTTATTCTAAGGATAAAATACGTGTTTTTTTTACGCGTATAAGTCCTTTTTGTGATATTAAGTGTAAAAAAATCAATCAAGAATGTTACCAATTTTCACTTTATAAACTACACGATATAGTTGATAAAAAAACTCACAAACTTTCTAAAAAAGAATTTAAATATCAAAGTAAAAATGCTATAGGAGGTATAGTAAAAAAAACTAGAATAAATTTTGAGATTAACAACACTTGTTTTTTTCTTTATAAATTTAAAAACAATTTACAAGATCTGACGATTTTGAAAGTTATTTTTCCTACTTTTGAAAAAGCGAAGCATTTTAGTTTACCTCATTTTTTTAAAAACTATAAAGAAATCACAGATAATGAAAATTTTTATACTAAAAATTTAGCATTATATGGAGATTTTTCAAAGACTTTTGATAGTGCCAAATGCATTAAAATTTTAGACAAACAAGAAGATATTAGTTTATATTTTCCAAGTCAAATTCAAAGTTTTGAAGCAGGTAAAATTTTACTTTTTATGCTTTTAAAAAGGTTAAAAAGTAATAGATTGCATTTTTTGCAAAATTTGAATCTTGAAAGTTTGGAGCAGTTTTTTATAAGTCTTAGTCAAATTTGTATCTTTTTTAAACTTTTTAACACTCTTTTTGAAGAGAGTATTCAAAATAAACTTCAAAATTATATTTTGATCTTAGCAGAACAAATTAATATTAATAAGACTCACAATGTTGAATTAGAAAGATATATTTTTATTTTAAGTGATGAAAAAATCAACGATATTTTTCTTGATATGGATTTTATTTTAAAGAATGATTTTGATTTTTATCAAGGAGAAGAAAATCAAATTTTAAAGTCTTTAGTGGCTTTTAAACTGAGAAAAGAATTAGTTTTTTTAAAGAAAAAAATTGTAAAATCTCAAACAAATCTTGAAGAAGAATTAGAAAGAGCAAAATTTTTATTATGCTATTTTGCGACAATGTTTGACGAAAAAAGCATTAAAAAACTAAAAAATTGTTTAGAATATAACTATTTAGAGCAAATTTCATATGATGAAAATATAATAAAGCAAATTGAAAAAAGTATTAAAAAATTAAAAATATATAGTTAGGAAAAACATGCAAAAACAAGAAAAAATAGTCAAAATGTTTGATGATATAGCACCAACTTATGATAAAGCTAATAGAATTTTAAGTTTTGGGAGCGATGTGAGTTGGAGAAAAAAAGCTTGTTTGAGTGTTTTTAAGTATTCTAATAATGAATTGGATATCGTTGATGTGGCTTGTGGTACTGGAGATATGATTAAAGAGTGGCAAAATCAAGCTTTAAAGGCAAATAAAAATATCACAAGTATAAAAGGGATTGATCCAAGTGTGGGTATGCTTGAAGTGGCTAAGAAAAAAATCCCAGAAGCGACTTTTGTGCAAGCAAAGGCACAAGAACTTCCACTTGAAAATGAAAGTGCTGATATTATAAGTATAAGTTATGGCATACGTAATGTGGTAGATAGAAAAGAAGCTATAAAAGAATTTGCTAGAGTATTGAAAAAACATGGAATTTTACTTGTGCTTGAGTTTACTAAAAGAGAACAGGGTGGCTTTATAGCTGCTTGTAGAGATTTTTACTTAAAAAATATTTTGCCAAAAGTGGGTGGATTTATCAGTAAAAATTATAGTGCTTATGAGTATTTACCAAATTCTATAGAAGACTTTTTAAGCAAAGAAGAATTTATTAAAGAATTGAGCGGGCATTTTGAAATGCTAGAGTATAAAAGTTTTAGTTTTGGTGTTTGCTCTATGTTTATTGCAAGAAAAAAATGAAAGTTTCAGAACTTAATCTAAAAGCTAAAAGTTTATTAGAATTTCACCTTGATGATATAGAACTTAGTGGGGAAATTTCTAAAATCACCATTCATGGTTCAGGACATTGGTATTTTGACTTAAAAGATGAAAAATCAAGCATAGCTTGTGTGATGTTTAAAGGCTTTAATCAGTTTATTCAAGCTAAACCAAAAGTTGGCGATATGCTTGATCTTAGAGGTTATGTAAGTTTATATGAAGCAAGTGGTAGGTATCAATTTATTGCTAAAAGTATGCAAAAAACAAGTCTTGGGGATTTAGAAGCTAAATTTTTAGCCTTAAAAGAAAAGCTTGAAAAAGAAGGTTTGTTTAATACAAATGCTAAAAAAAGCATTGTTAAATTTCCTAAAAAAATAGGCATAATCACTTCTTTTACTTCAGCGGCTTTGCAAGATATGTTAAAGCTAATTTCACAAAAAGAATACAATCTTTGCAAAATAACTATTTTTAATGCGCTTACCCAAGGACAAAATGCTCCAAAATCTTTAATAAATGCTTTAAAAAAAGCCGATGGGTATAGTTTAGATGTGATTATTTTAGCAAGAGGTGGTGGAAGTAGAGAGGATTTGTTTTGTTTTAATGATGAAGAACTTGCAAGATGTATTTTTTCTTTAAAAACACCTATTGTTTCTGCTATTGGACATGAGATTGATTATGTTATTAGTGATTTTGTAGCAGACTTAAGAGCGCCAACTCCAAGTGCAGCTATTGATATGATTTTTCCAAACAAACTAAGTTTAGAACAAGGGCTTGATGAACTTACTATGCGTTTTAAAAGTCAAATATTAAATTATCTTAAGTTTTATCAAAATAAAATTGACCATTTGCAAAATTTAGCCAAAGCTAAGTCTTTAGAAAATGCTTTTTTTCTTAGAAAACAAAAACTTGATTTTTTACAAAGCCAACTAAAAAGTGTTTTAAATTTAAAATTATTAAACTATGAAAATAAACTTAATAATTTTGAAGAGCTTTTGACTCAACATAAAAATTTCTTTGATAAAAGCAAAAATTTGATAAATTTACAAAAAAATGGCAAAAATATCTCTCTTGAAAAGCTAAAAAAGGGAGATATTATAAAACTTTACTCAATAAAAGAGAGTAAAGAAGCTCAAATACTATAAAAAGGAGACAAAATGAGAGTGATGAATTTTAGTGCAGGTCCTTCAAACTTGCCTGATGAGGTTTTAAAAGAAGCACAAGATCATTTGTTTGATTATCATGGTAAAGGCTTTTCTATTATGGAAGTTTCTCATCGTGGAAAGGTTTTTGAAGAAGTGCATTTTGAAGCTATTAAAATGGCAAAAGAGCTTTATGGTGTAAATGATGATTATGAAGTGCTTTTAATGCAAGGTGGAGCTAGTTTGCAATTTGCTATGATACCTATGAATTTATATATGGGTGGAGTTTGTGAATTTGCTAATACTGGTGTTTGGACTAAAAAGGCTATTAAAGAGGCTGAAATTTTAGGAGTAAATACAAAAATAGTAGCAAGTAGTCAAGAAAGTGAGTTTGATCATATTCCACAATTTGAATTTAGTGATAATGCAGATTATGCTTATATATGCTCTAATAATACTATTTATGGAACTCAATATAAAAGCTATCCAAAAACTAAAAGTCCTTTGATAATTGATGCTTCTAGTGATTTTTTCTCTAAAAAGATAGATTTTTCTAATATTGCTATGCTTTTTGGTGGAGTGCAAAAAAATGCAGGAATCTCAGGTCTTGCTTGTGCTTTTGTGCGTAAAGATATGATAGAGCGTAGTGAAAACAAAAATATACCTAGCATGTTAAAATACAGCGTTTATGCTGAAAATAATTCTTTATTTAACACTCCTGCAACCTTTGCTATATATATGTTCAATCTTGAAATGAAATGGCTTTTAAATCAAGGTGGCTTAGATAAAATCAATGAGCAAAACATACAAAAGGCTAAAATTTTATACGATGTGATTGATGGAAGTAATGGTTTTTATAAAGGTCATGCTAAAAAAGAAGATAGATCGCTAATGAATGTTAGTTTTAATATAGCTCATGATAAAAACTTAGAACCAGTTTTTGTAAAAGAAGCTGAAGAAAATGGTATGATAGGCCTTAAAGGACATAAAATTTTAGGTGGAATTCGTGCTAGTATTTATAATTCTATCAACATTGAAAAGGTTCAAAAGTTAAGTGAATTTATGAAAGATTTTGCTAAAAAACATGCTTGACTAGATAAAAAGAGGATTTTTATGAATAACGACAAAATAAGTATCATTGGTGCCAAGGAAAATAATCTTAAAAATATCAACCTAGAAATTCCTAAAAATAAACTCATAGTTTTTACAGGGCTTAGTGGAAGTGGTAAATCTACTTTAGCCTTTGGTACGCTTTATGCAGAAGGACAACGTCGCTATATTGAGAGTTTAAGTGCTTATGCAAGGCAGTTTTTAGATAAAGTGGGTAAACCAAATGTTGATAAAATAGAAGGTTTAACTCCTGCTATTGCTATTGATCAAAAAACAACTTCTAAAAATCCTCGATCAACTGTTGGGACTATTACTGAAATTTATGATTATCTAAGACTTTTATATGCAAGGATTGGTACGCAGCATTGTCATCAATGTGGCCAAAAAATCTCATCTATGAGTGCAGCGGATATTGTGGGCGAAATTTTAAAGCTTCCAAAAGGAGCAAAAATTATCATTTACGCCCCTTTAATCAAAGAAAAAAAAGGAACTTTTGCAGATCTTTTAGAAAATTTAGTCGCAAAAGGTTATATAAGAGCACAAATTGATGGAGTTTTAACGCGTCTTGATGAGGATATTGAACTTGCTAAAACCAAAAAACATACAATAAAACTTGTTATTGATAGGCTTGAAGTGCAAGATGATATGCTAGCAAGACTTGCAAGCGATATAGAAAAAGGTCTTAGTGAGAGTTTTGGTGAAGTAGAAATTGAAGTTTTAAATAGTGAAGAATTAAATATAGCTAAACATTTTCATTATAGTGAACATAATGCTTGTTTTGATTGCAAAATTTCTTTTCCTTTACTTGAGCCTTTGAGTTTTTCTTTTAACTCTCCAAAAGGTGCTTGTCCATCTTGTGATGGTCTTGGTATAAGATACACACTTGATATGAAAAAACTTATTAATGAAGAATTAAGCTTAGAAGCAGGGGCTATAAAGCTTTTGTATGGGTTTAATAAAAGTTATTATTATAAGTTTTTAATGGCATTTTGTGAGCAAAATAATATAAGAGTGAAAATTCCTTATAGTGAGTTAAGTGAAGAAGAAAAGCGTTTGGTGCTTTATGGTAATGTGAAAGAAATTAATTTTTTATGGAAAAGACATCGTTTAAACCGCAAATTTGAAGGAGCTGTAAAATACGCTTATGAAATGTTAAAAGATGAAAAAGACTTAAGTGAGTATATGAGTGAAAAAACTTGCAAAGATTGCAATGGTCATCGCTTAAGAGCTGAAAGTTTAGCTGTGAAAGTAGCTGAAAAAAATTTGGGTGAAATTTTAGATATGAGTATAGAAAATACCACTACATTTTTTTCAAAAGAATCTAATTTTACGTATTTAAGTGAGCAAGAAAGATTGATTGCTAAGCCTATTTTTAAAGAGATTAATGAAAGATTGTTTTTTCTTTATGATGTAGGGCTTGGATATTTATCTTTAGGGCGTGATGCAAGAACAATTAGTGGGGGTGAAGCTCAAAGAATTCGTATAGCTTCTCAAATTGGTAGTGGATTAAGCGGAGTGATGTATGTTTTAGATGAGCCAAGTATAGGTTTACATGAACGAGATACGGCAAAACTTATTAAGACTTTAAGAAATCTTCAGCAAAAGGGCAATACTTTAATCGTGGTCGAGCATGATAAAATGACCATAGAAGAAGCAGATTTTATAGTAGATATTGGTCCAAATGCTGGTAAATTTGGTGGTGAAGTAGTATTTAGTGGAACTTATAAAGAATTATTAAAAAGCAAAAGTCAAACTGCGCTTTATATGAGCGGTAAAAAGCAAATTGCTCATCAAAAAAATAGAGAGCAAAAGGATTTTATTAGTTTAAAAGATGTGAGTATTAATAATATTCAAAATTTAAGTGTAGATTTTCCATTACATAATCTAGTGGCAATTACAGGCGTTTCGGGAAGTGGAAAAAGCTCACTAATTTTACAAACCTTGCTTCCATTTGCAAAAGAAGAATTAAACCGTGCAAAAAAAGTTAAAAAACTAAATGGAGCTAAAATAGAAGGTTTGGAGAAGCTTGATAAAGTGATTTATCTCGATCAAAGCCCTATAGGTCGCACTCCGCGTTCAAATCCTGCCACTTATACAGGTGCTATGGATGAAATTCGTAATCTTTTTGCAGCTACTAAAGAAGCTAAAATGAGAGGTTATAAAGCAGGGCGTTTTTCTTTTAATGTTAAAGGTGGAAGGTGTGAAAAATGCAGTGGTGATGGAGAGATTAAAATAGAAATGCATTTTTTGCCCGATGTAATGGTAACTTGTGATGTGTGTAATGGTAAAAGGTATAATGATGCAACGCTTGAGATTAAATATAAAGGCAAAAGTATAGCTGATATTTTGAATATGAGTATTATTGAGGCAAGTGAATTTTTTATCTCTGTACCAAAAATAAGACAAAAGTTAGATACCTTGGTAAAAGTTGGGCTTGATTATCTTACCTTAGGACAAAATGCGACTACTTTGAGCGGTGGAGAGGCTCAAAGAATAAAATTAGCTAAAGAATTAAGCAGAAGTGATACAGGAAAGACTCTTTATATTTTAGATGAACCAACCACAGGGCTTCATTTTGAAGATGTTAACAAACTCATTTTGGTTTTACAACATTTAGTTGATCTTGGAAATAGTGTATTTGTGATAGAGCATAATTTAGATGTGATTAAAAATGCTGATTATGTTATCGATATGGGGCCAGATGGTGGAGTTAAAGGAGGTAAGGTTATTGCTAAAGGTAGTGTAAAAGATCTTGCTAAAAATTACAAAAAAACCGGATCTTATACAGGGTATTATCTAAATTTAGAACTTAATGATAGTAAAAAATAAATTTGATCGAAAAAGAAAATAATGCAAAATAAATTTTTGTGTAGAAATTATTGATTTTAGAAGATTATTAGAAATTTAAAAATTAAGTTATATAAACTATATAAAAACAGATAAAGATATTTAATATCTGATATCTTAAAAATTATAAATATTCAATATAAAGAATATTGTAAGTATAGTTAAGACAAGATTTTAACATATGCTCTTTTTTTGAAAAAGAAAATGAAGTAAAAAATAAACTATTGTTTTAAAATAACAAATAATACGGCTTACTTAAGTGATGTTTGAAAATTCCTGCCCATTAAGAAGGCAGGAAAAATTATAAAGGATTTTTATAAGTTTTTATAACATCCTTTTGGCTGTTCGTACGATCTAAAATATAGATAGTATTATTTTTTATAGCCATGGATTTTGGATTATCGAGTCCTTGAATTTCATAAGCATCGATTATTTTTGCATTTTTATAATCAATTACAAGCAAGGTGCTGTAATTTAAACTTAATGCTAACATTTTATCCCCGATAATATCTGCACCTACTATATAATAGTCATTGATACTTCTACCATCTTTGAGTTTTAAATTTTCGTCGACTTCAAGTACTTTTTCTCCACTTAATAAATAGTCCTTAGTGCTTGCATAAGATAAAATAAGTTTTTTACTAAATTTGTTTGGAACTGTGATTAAGTATAAAAATTTACCATCATTAGCATAAGAGTGTATATAGTTTTGTTTTGCTCTTATAGTTAGGATATATTTTCTTGAAGGCTCAAACCAATTTTCATTTTTTTTGGTAAAAAATGCAGGTGCTATGTTTTTTGTTGTTTCTTTGAAGGTTTGCCATTCTAGCATTTCATCAATAGGAGCATCTGTTTTTTCTGTTCCTGTGAAAGTTTTATTTGCTGCTCCAATGACAAATTTATTTCCTATAAAAGTGGCATCGACAATGTATCTCATATCATTTCCATTTGTTTTATCAAATAAAACAAAACCATTAGATTGTTTAAAATCTTTAGTGTATGATACAGCCATTTCATTAGTTGCAAGAGCAAATTCATCGTTATTTTTATTATAAGCTATAGCATTGATATGTTTAAATTTTTCTAGTTCTGGTATTTGTATTTCATAAGTATCTAACATCTCTATATTTTTTGAAATTTCAAAAGCTCCGCTAGAGATATTTTTTTCAAAATTTAATTTTTTTGGCTCTACTAAATCTTTAATAAAGACATCTTCTGGAACATTTTTGCCTAAAAGATTAAATTTACTAAGTCTTCCCCAAACTTCTGTGGTCCAAGTTTTACTCATGATATTCATATCAAAAGTTAAACGATCGGGATTTGATTTTCCTGTATAAGGAGGTAAGCCATTGATTATTAGAGCTTGAAAAGCATTAGAACAAACTACTATGAAAGATATAATAATAACAAATTTCGAATAAGTGCTTAAAGGTTTAACTTTAATTTCTTTATTAGCAAGATCTTCCATCATAGAGCTATTTTTTCTTATAAATAATAACGCAAGCCCCATTACTATAACAACACACCAATATACAACAACAGCCCAAGTATAAGTATGAGCTCCTACTAGTTTATCTCCTAAACCTATACCAATATCTCTTTGCCACCAACTAGCTGTATGACGAATTCCCATATAGATTCCATATCCTGCAAATAAAAATACACAAACAATATATTTTATTTGAGGGCCATATCGTAATATAAGCATTCCAAGAACACCAATTACAATCATACCAATACGTTCAAACCAACAAAGTGTACAAGGAGATTCATTATGAAAATATCCTAAATACATATTTGCAAATCCTACTGGTATTGCTAGAATAAGCAAAACAGCAGAAGTCATAAAAAAGTAAAAATATTGATCATTTTTGCTTAAATAAGTATTCATAATTACTCTCCTTACCAATTACCACTTGGGATAATAGAGTCAAAGCTAGCTACTAAATACATAAAATAATTTAATAAAGCACCACAAAGGAAAATTCCAAAAATCAATTTTTCTTTTTCAGGCTTTATTAGAATCAACAAGATTGAAATTGCAAGTAAAATAAGTATAGTAAATTCCAAAGCTACTCCTTTTGTTTTTTATAAATATTATCAAAATATAAATTAAATTAGTATAAACTAAAAAAAGTTTTAGCTTATCCATAAATTTCACCCTTTTTATATTCATAAACACTATGCATGTCTTTATCGCCTCTTCCTGAAAGGTTTACAATTATTACACTTTTTTTCTTCAAAGTAGGACAAAGTTTTTCTAAATAAGCTAGTGCATGTGAGCTTTCAATAGCAGGTATAATACCTTCCTCTTTGCATAATAATTTTAAAGCATTAATACACTCATCATCGCTGATAGCATGATAGCTTGCTCTTTTGCTTTCTTGTAAATATGCGTGTAAAGGTCCTATCCCAGGATAATCAAGTCCAGCAGAAATACTAAAAGTATGTGCAATTTGACCTTTATCATTTTGTAAAACTTTAGTTTTCATACCATGGATAATACCTTCTTTGCCCTTAGTAAGTGTGGCTGCATGATAAGGTGTATCTTTGCCTAAACCTGCTGCTTCAACACCTATGAGTTTAACTTTTTCATCTTTTAAAAATGCATAAAAAATTCCAGCAGCATTGCTACCACCTCCAGCTGCTGCTATGATGTAATCTACTTTTTTGTTTAATTTTTTAAGCTGTATTTTGCATTCTTTGCCTATAATACTTTGAAAATGTGTAACAATTTGTGGATAAGGATAAGGTCCCACCGCACTTCCTACTACATAAAATACTTCTTTGGTATTTTTAACCCAAAAGCTTAAAGCCTCATCTACTGCATCACTTAAAGTCTTACTCCCACTTTCTACTGCATGGACTTTTGCTCCTAAAAGCTCCATTTTATAAACATTTAAAGCTTGTCTTTTTACATCAATAGATCCCATAAATATCTCGCACTCAAGTCCTAAAAGTGCTGCAGCAGTAGCAGTTGCAAGCCCGTGTTGTCCTGCTCCTGTTTCTGCAATAATTTTTTTCTTATTCATTTTCTTTGCCATTAAAGCTTGAGCTATGGCATTATTGATCTTATGAGCTCCTGTGTGAGTTAAGTCTTCCCTTTTTAAATAAATTTCATGATTATAAAGCTTGCTTAAATTTTTAGCATGATATAAAGGTGTAGGTCTTCCCACGTAATTAGTTAAGAGTTCTTTTAATTTTGTATTAAAATCTTTATCTTTTTTGAGTTTTAAAAAAGCTTTTTCTACTTCACATAATGCTATTTTTACTTCATTTGGCACAAATTGTCCACCAAATTTTCCATAATATTTTTTCATAGTACTTCCTTAAAATGATTAATAATTTAAAATCAAAAATGATTAACTAAAACTAAAAATGTAAAATAAAAAATGATTGAGAATGTAGTAGCAGGCTTAGCGCCAAGAAAAAGAAGCTTTGTTGAATGAGTATTCTAAATTTAATTTAGAAATTTTTTTCCTTTCCATAGTTTTTCCTTTTAAAAAATTACCAAATGGCTTTACATTCTAAGATAATTATTATTAAAAATTCTTTAAAATGATAGTTTGGAAAATAAACACTAAGAAAATTTGTAATGTTTGATTTTTTATATAATGATATAAGCTATATAGGGCTTTTTATAGTATGTTTTCTCTCTAGTACGCTTTTGCCTATGGCAAGTGAGGCTTTTGTGCTTGTTTTTGTAAAATTAGATTTTAATGCTTATATGGTTTTATTTGTAGCAAGTTTGGGAAATACTTTGGGTAGTTTAAGTACTTATGCGTTAGCTTATTTTGGAGAGAGTCAAATTTTAGAAAAATATTTTAAAGACTCTTTGTGTAAATTAGAAAAAATCAATGCAAATTTTAAAAAATTTGGTTCCTTATATGCTTTTTTTACTTTTTTACCCATAGTGGGAGATCTTTTTGCATTAGGGCTTGGATTTGCTAAGTATTCTTTTTTAAAAGCAAGTATTTTTATAGCCTTGGGTAAATTAAGTCGTTATGCTTTTGTAGTTTTCATAGCAAATTCCATTTAAAAGTCTTGATTTTAAAAGATTTAAAAGTCTAGCATTATCAATATCTTTTAAAACTTTTACGGTGTTTTTTAATTCATGATTTTTCATAGGCATTTTTGCATCTTTAAAACACCTTATCGTGCTTCCTCTAGCAAAAATACTATCACAAATGACATCTACTAAATACTCATCAAAATTTGCTAAATTTGGATCAAGCATATAAGCAATAGTTAATGCATCATGTATCCATGTACCATTTGTGCCTCTTGTTTTGCTTGCATAATCAATCCAAACTCTTAAAGTTTGTACTAAAAAATCACAAAGAGGATTTTGATTTTTTAAAGCATTTAAATCTTCATGTGTGAGCATAGTTTGCATTGTTGCATTATAAGGAACAAGTGTGATTTTAGCTCTTGAGTTTAAAACTATACGAGCAGCTTCAGGATCAAATCCAAAATTTGTATCTTTGATATGATAAGGCATATCAAAACTTCCACCCATGATAAAAATTTCTTTCACATTTTTATCAAAGTCTTTAAAAAGCTTCATAGCTATGGCTATATTTGTTAAAGGTCCTATAGCACAAATTGAAATTTCACCTGGATTTTGCATAATGAGCTCGCCCATTTTCATACAAGCATTTGGGTTTATGTTTTCTAGGATTTTTATAGGTTTTATATGATCCCAAAGATAAGTAAGTTTAAACTCTTCTACGCTTTTATCTAATCTTTGTCTCCAAAAATGACTATCTTCATATAAAGCTTCATGGGCACCTAAATACAAAGGTATGTCTAGATTAAGCTTATTTAATAAATCTTTAGCAACGCTATAAGCAGTTAAAGCTTGCACATTACCACTTAAAGTGCTAATCATTTCAAGTTTAATTTCTTTAGAGGCTAAAATAAGCCCAAGGGCTAAACCATCATCAGTATTAGCCCCTACTATGCCATTGCCTATATCAGTATCTAAAATAAGGCGTATCATATCGCATCTTCTATTAAATTTAAATCTCTACCTCTAGTTTCTGGTGCAAAGAAAGTTGTGGTAAAACCAATTCCTGCGGTGATAACAAAATACAAGGCTATTGGCCACCAAGTGCCATAATAAGCGAGTAAAGCAGAGGCTATCATAGGAGCAGTTCCTCCTGAAAGTATAGAGCCAAATTCTTTTGCTAGTGCCATTTTGGTATAGCGATTTTTTGCCCCAAAAAGCTCCACACCCCATGCAGCTTGCACGCCAAAAATTCCCAAAGATGCTAAAGACATACCTACGATGATGGTTAAAATCACGATAATTTCATTTTTGCTATCAAGTAGCATAAAAGCAGGAAAGGCATAAAGCATTAAAAGCAGACAAAATGTTCTATAGGTAATACGCCTTCCAAATTTATCGCTTAAGTACCCTGCTAAAGGTATAACTAAAAATCCTACCAAAGAAGCAATAACAACAGCAGTTGTAGCCACTGATTTATCAAGAAGTAAAATTTTAGTTACATAACCTACTATAAAACCTTGTGCTAGATAAGAAGGACCATTTTCACCTATCCTTATGCCTACCATGGTCCAAAACGCACGACTTTTTTGCCAAAAAGTTCTTTCATCTTTTTTCATATGAATTTCATTTTCATGGCGAATTTTTAGCATTAATTCTTTTTGCTTTTCAAAAACAGGGGTTTCTTTTACATTTAAACGCATATAAACAGCAAAAAGTGCTATGAAAATACTTCCTATAAAAGGAATTCTCCAACCCCATTCTTTAAAACTAGCATCATCCATGCTTGTAACTAAAAGCCACACAAAAGCTGCAAGCAAGGTTCCGCTATTTGATCCAAGAGCTATAATGGAAGAAATTAAGCCTCTGTGTTTACTAGGAGCATATTCTCCAAGCATGACAGTCCCACCTGAAAGCTCAGCGCCTGCTCCAAAGCCTTGCATAAAACGTAAAATAACCAAACATATAGGAGCCCAAATTCCAATCACTGCATAACTTGGTATAAAACCAATTAAAGTAGTTGAAATACCCATTAATGCAATGGTGCTCATCAATACATTTTTCCTTCCGTATTTATCCCCCAAATATCCAAAAAATAAAGCCCCAATAGGTCTAGCGATAAAACCTATACCATAGGTAACAAAGCTAAGTAATAACGCTATAACAGGAGTTTGTTCAGGAAAGAAAACTTCTGAAAAAATAGTAGCCGCAGCTAAGCCATAAAGCGCAAAATCTGCATATTCCATAGCAGTTCCTAGCCAACAAGAAAATACAGCTTTTTTAAAAGCTTTTTTTCCTTCGGGTGTTTGAAAATTTTCATCCGCGATTGATTTTGTTTGCAAGATTAAACCTTTGTTTTGATTTTTCAAAATGATAATTCTATCTAAAATGTCTAAAATATAAATTTAAACTTTTTACCGATTTTTAAATAAATTTGGGTGATAATTGCTGTTATTTTTTAATAGTAGGAAAAAAATGAAAACATTAACGATAATTGATACTTTTGGCTTTTTCTTTAGACTTTTTTATGCTTTAAAAGGTTTAAAAAATTCAAAAGGCGAGCCTAGTAATATGATTAGTGGTTTTGCTAATTTTATTTATAGTTTGAAAAGTGAACATCTTAGCGATATGATTATTTTTGCTCTTGATAGCAAAGGAAAAACTTTTAGAAGTGAAATTGATCCAAATTATAAAATCAACCGCACTCCACCTCCACCTGATTTATTAGCTCAAATTCCAATTTGTATTCAAATGATAGAAAAAATGGGTTTTTCAAGTTTTTCTTACGAAGGATATGAGGCTGATGATATCATTGCTTCTTTGGTTAAAGAATGTAAAGATAAAGATATTTTTATAAGAATTATCACTCAAGATAAAGATTTATATCAACTTATAAAAGATAATAAAGTTAGTATTTATAGTCCTATTTCAAAAAATGATTATAATGAAGCAGGGTGTTTGGAAAAATATGGGGTAAAACCTAGTCAAATAAGAGATTTTCTAGCACTATGTGGTGATAGTTCAGATAATATCCCAGGTGTAAAAGGAATTGGTGCTAAGGGTGCTAAGAATTTACTTGATGAGTTTGAAAGTATTGAAGGAATTTATGAGAACTTAACACTAGTGCGTAATGAAAGAAGCCGTAATTTGTTGCTTGAAGGTAAAGAAAATGCTTTTTTAAGCAAAAAACTTGCTTCTTTGTATGAAGATTTAAATGTAAAAAATATGCTTTTAAATTGTGAGTATCCAAAAGATGAACCTTTGCTTAAGATTATGGATATTTTAGAGTATTATGAATTAAATGCTTTGTTGAAAAAACTATGCACCAATCCTACTAATAAAGGTAAAAATTTAGGATTTAATGCAAGATTAATTTTAGATGAGAAAGAACTATTTGAAATTTTAGAAAAAATTGATAATCAAAGTATTATTGCTTTTGATACAGAAACTACAGGTTTAGATACCAAAGAAGCAAAAATAGTAGGATTTAGTTTTTGTTTTCATGAAAGCGAAGCTTTTTATGTGCCACTTGCACATGATTATTTAGGAGTTTGCGAGCAAATTTCTATGCAAGCTGCTAAAAAAGGGATAGAAAAAATTTATCAAAGCACGGTTATAGGACATAATCTTAAATATGATTTTGAAATCATAAAAAATAATTTTAACTTACTTCCTCCAAAAAAATATGCTGATACTATGATACTTGCATGGCTTAAAGAGCCAAGTTTGCGTGTAAATATGGATGATTTGGCAAAAAGATTATTTGATTATGAGACTTTGCATTTTGAAGATTTGGTGAAAAAAGGAGAATGCTTTGCAGGGGTTGATATAGAAAAAGCTTGTAAATATGCCGCTGAAGATGCTTATATTACTTTGAGATTTTACTTATACTTTTTAAAAAATTTAGAAAAACCTTTGTTTGATCTTGCACAAAAAAGTGAGTTTGAATTTATCAAAGTGCTTATTATGATGGAAAATAATGGCATTAAACTCGATACTCAAAAACTTGAAGGCTTAATGCAAAGTTTTAATCAAGATATTAAAACACTAAGTGAAAAAATATATGATTTAGCAGGTGAAAAATTTAATATTAACTCTCCTAAGCAAGTAGGGGATATTTTATTTGAGAAACTAAAGCTACCAAGTGGTAAAAAAAGTAAAACAGGGTATTCTACTGATGAAAAGGTTTTAAATGCTATTTTAGATAACCATCTGATTGTAAAAGAAATTTTAGCTTATAGAGAGCTTGCAAAATTAGTTTCTACTTATTGTGAGCCTTTGTTAAAATTAGCTAAAAAAGATAAAAACTCAAGAATTTATTCAAGCTTTTTGCAAACAGGAACAGCTACTGGACGCCTTTCATCTAAGGATCCAAATTTACAAAATATCCCTGCACATGGTCAATACGCTAAAGATTATAAATCCTGTTTTGTAGCAAAAGAAGGATTTAGTTTTATTTCGCTTGATTATTCACAAATTGAGCTTAGAATGCTAGCGCATTTTAGCGAAGATGAAAAGTTGTTAGAGACCTTTTTAAATGATGAGGATATTCATGCAAAAACTGCTATTATGATTTTTAATCATAGTGATTATGAGACAAGAAGTATTGCTAAAAGCATAAATTTTGGTCTTATTTATGGTATGGGTTATAAGACTTTGAGCCAAAATTTAAAAATAGAAGCAAAATTAGCTAAAGAGTATATTGAAAAATATTTTGAGAATTTTACTAGTATTAAGACATATTTTGAAAAGGTAAAAAATGAAGCTAAGCAAAATGGCTTTGTAAAGACTTTATTAGGTCGTAAGCGCTATTTTGATTTTGAAAATGCAAAGCCAATGTATGTAGCAATGTATGAAAGAGAGAGTATTAACTCTACACTTCAAGGCTCTGCTGCCGATATAATAAAACTTGCAATGATAGAAATTGCAAAAGATTTAGATGAAAATAAACGCTTGATTTTACAAATTCATGATGAGCTTATTTTTGAAGTAAAAGATGAACTTTGTGAGGATTTTGCAAAAAATGCTAGTGATATTATGGAAAATATTGTAAAATTAAAAGTTAAATTAAAAACTTCATCAAGTATTGCCAAAAATTGGGGCGCATTAAAATAAGGAGAATAATTAATGGATCTTTCAACCATACTTGGGATGGTATTAGCTGTTGTTAGTATTTCTGTAGGGGATATATTAGAGGGTGGTAACCCTTTACATGTTTTACACTTAAGTTCATTTTTGATCGTGGTTCCAACCGCAGCTTTTTGTGCAATGACAGCAACTCATAAAAAATTTGTTAAGGCAGCTTATAAAGAGTTGAAACTCGCATTTAAAGGTGCAGGGGTAAATTTGAGTCAAAGGATAGCTGAGCTTGTAGAATACTCTATTATAGCAAGAAGAGATGGTCTTTTAGCTTTAGAATCAAAAACAAATGAAATTGATAATGAATTTTTGAAAGAGACCATGATGATGATGGTGGATGGTAAGAGTGTAGAAGAGATTAAAGAAAGCATGGAGATTCAAATAGAAGAAATGGAAGAGTATTATAAAGAAACTGCTGAATATTGGATTCGCTTTGGTGAGACTTGTCCTACTATGGGACTTGTTGGTGCGGTTATGGGTCTTATGCTTGCTTTGCAACTTTTGGATGATCCTCAAGCTATGGCAGCGGGTATTGCAGGTGCATTTACTGCAACAGTTACTGGAATTTTTGGTGCTTATGCTTTATTTGGTCCTTGGGGACATAAAATTAAAGCTAATGCACATGAACTAATTAAAGAAAGAATAGTTATCTCTCATGCTATTGTAAGTATTGCAGAGGGGGCAAATCCTAGAGATTTAGAGGCTAAATTGTTTAATTATCTTGGACAAGGCGAGCCTAGAATTTCTCAGTTTGATAAGTAAGAGCTAAAATATGGGAAAAAAACATAAATGTCCAGAATGCCCAGCAGGTGAAAAGTGGGCTGTGCCTTATGCAGATTTTCTAAGTTTACTTTTGGCACTTTTTATCGCTCTTTGGGCAATTTCAGAAAGTAATCCTGCTAAAACCGAGGCTTTAAAAACTGAATTTGTTAAAATTTTTGAATTTACTGCTTCTAGTCCTTTGGAAAAGGAAAGTGAGGTGCATAATAAATACAGTGCACCATCTAATGCAAATGTTGAAGAGCTTGAAAAACTTAAAAAGTTAAGTATTACCCAACAAGAAAATATAGAAAAATTGAAAGCAGCTTTAGATCAAAGAGAAAACAATATAGTTTTAAATTTACCCGCAAGAGTTGAATTTACTAGAGGTAGTACTGAAATCAACTCAGCAGACGTGCAAGATTTTTTAAAACGTATTAGTGAAGTTTTAAAAAGAATGCCAAAACAAGCTCAAATAGAACTTAGAGGTTATACTGACACAAGCGATAAAGATCATAAAAGAAATTTTGATTTAGCTAGCAAAAGAGCCCAAGTTGTGGCTGATTATTTGATTGCTAGGGGAATTAACCCAGCTCAACTTATAATAGTTAGTTTTGGCGATAATTATCCTTTGAGTGCAAACAAAGAAGATGAAATAAACAATAGGGTTGAATTTTATATTCGTGTAGATTCTTCGGATAATCAAACTAGAAAATCTGTATTAGATCAAATAGGGGGGGGGATTTTTAAACGATAAATAATTCTTATTTATCGTTTTCTCCTCCGAAACGAAGCAATGCTGATCCCCAGGTAAAACCTCCACCAAATGCATCAAGTAGTATTAAAGAACCTTGTTTTAAAAGTCCTTGTTCATACGCATCATTCATGGCCATAGGTATTGAAGCAGCTGAGGTATTGCCATATTTTTGTACAGTAACAACACATTGTTTATCTGTAAAATTTAATTTCTCCTGCACGGCTTTGATAATTCTTAAATTAGCTTGATGAGGTATGAAAAGATCGATTTCTTCACTTTTGATATTGTTTTTTGTAAGAATTTCAACAACATCACTACTTAGAGTATTTACTGCAATTTTAAATACTTCATTTCCTTTCATTTGCATAGAAAGTGGAGTGCAAATATTGCTTTTTTGAGCTCTTTGTGTCATTAGTAAATCTCCAAATTCTCCATCGCTTGCAGTATGGGTGTCTATGATTGGAAAATTATCATCTAATGATACTACTCCAGCTCCTGCTCCATCACCAAATAATACACAAATACTTCTATCGGTATAATCCATAATAGAGCTGATTTTTTCAGCACCTATGATTAAGATATTTTTCTTCATACCACTTTCAACCATAGATTTAGCAAGTTCTAAAAGATAAATAAATCCTGAGCATGCAGCAGAAATATCAAAAGCAGTGATATTTTTTAAGCCAAGATTATGAGCAATTTTACATGCAGTTGATGGCATAGTGAAATAATCAGGACTTAAAGTAGCTACTATGATAGCATCTATATCTTGAGGATTTAAATTTGCTCTTTGTATAGCTTTGATGGCTGCTTTAGTGCCAAGATCGCTCGTATTTTCATCATTATCTGCTATATGTCTTTGCTCTATTCCTGTTCTTCTTAGTATCCATTCGTTGCTGGTTTGAACCATTTTTTCTAAGTCAAAATTACTTAAAATTTTTGTAGGAATATACGAAGCTATACTTTTTAAGGAAGCTTTAGTCGATTTCATAATTAGCAAGTTCTTTTTCTATAGTTTGATTTATATTAGATTGTGCAAAATTTAATGCTTGAAAAATAGCATTTTTGATAGCTTTTGGACCACTTTTACCATGGCTTATAATGACACATTCTTTTACACCTAATAGCGGAGCTCCACCATATTCTTCATAATCAATATGTGTTTTTAGCTCCTGGAAGGCTGGTTTTGCTAAAAGATAGCCAAGTTTTGCTAAAAAAGACTTTTGAATTTCTTGTTTTAAAAGTTTTGTAATAACACTTGCTACACCTTCTCCTGTTTTAAGCAAGATATTTCCATTAAATCCATCACATACTAATACATCTATAGTACCATTAAAAATATCTCTACCTTCAGCATTTCCAACAAAATTTGGAAGTTGTTTTAAAAGCTGATGTGCTTCTTTAGTAAGTTCATTTCCTTTACATTCTTCTTCACCATTCGAAAGTAAGGCAATTTTAGGCTTAGTGATATTTAAAATTTCTTTAGCATAAGCTTCGCCCATGATAGCAAATTGAAATAAATGCTCACTTTTGCAATCAACATTCGCTCCAACATCTAATACAAGTGTTCTTGAGTGAATATTTGGCATTAAAGTTGCAATTGCAGGTCTAGCAATATTAGCTAATCTTCCAAGTCTTAAAGTAGCTAAACTCATGGTAGCACCACTATGCCCAGCAGAAACAACAGCTTTTGCTTTTTGATTTCTTACTAGCTCTATAGCCTTGTAGATAGTACTATCTTTTCTTTTTAATGCATCTGTGGAATTTTCTTCCATAGCAAATACATCAAAAGCCTCTTCATATTCTATATATGAGTTTAATTCTTGAGGGATTAAGGTTTTAAGCTTTTGAGGATCTCCTACCAAGATAGCTTTAAATTCACGCTCTTTTAAAGCCTGAATTACGCCTTCTATAATAGGTTTTTCCCCAAAATCACCTCCCATTGCATCAATAGCAATGCTTGTCATCGTTATTAATATTCCTTAGTTACTGGATTTACACGGTGAGGCATTTTATAGCTACCATCTTTGTCTTTTATAGGCATAGGTAGGGTAACTTTATAATGAGTTCTGCGTTTTGCTGCACGAGTTTTGCTCACTCTTCTCTTAGGTACTGCCATTTTTTACTCCTTTATTAATTTAAACATTTATTACAATAAAAATAATCACTTAAATAAGATTGTAACTCGCTTGTGGCAAGTTCTATTAAATCTACATGAGAGTCAAAAAACTCCATAGTGTCACTTAAGGTATTATTCTCATCTTTAAAAATTCCATCACTTGCAAAAAGCTCTATATTTTGATCGATTTCAAGCTCCATTTCATCGCCACACCGATCGCAGTTTCTATAAGTAAATCCTTTAAAACTAGCTTTTACTTTTGCTAATTTTGGATTAACTTTTGTAATAGTTCCTTCAAAAACTATATTATCAAGATCTAGTTTAAAAGGATAAGCTACAGAGCTAAGTTTTGCAAAGGCAATTTTCATTATAAAATTTCAGTTTTTGAAAAGAAAAATTCTATTTCAATTTTTGCATTTTCCAAGCTATCGCTTCCATGAACCGCATTTGCATCAATACTATCTGCAAAATCTGCTCTAATAGTACCAGGAGCTGCTTCTTTTGGATTTGTAGCACCCATTAATTCTCTGTTTTTTAATACAGCATTTTCGCCTTCTAAAACAGAAACCACAACTGGACCACTGATCATAAATTCAACTAAATCTTTGAAAAAAGGTCTGTCTTTGTGTACAGCATAAAATTCTTGAGCTTCTTTTTCTGAAAGCTGTATTTTTTTTGTTGCTGCTATTCTTAGACCATTGCTTTCAAAGCGTGTTAAAATTTGACCAATAACACCTTTTTTAACTGCATCAGGTTTAATAATAGAAAGTGTTTTTTCCAAAATCGTCCCCTTAATTTAAATAAGTTTTATGTTTATAAAAGAGCTAATTATACCAAAAAATGCTTTAAAATTATATAAAATTTAGAGTTTATAGAAGAGTTTGTAAGTAGCTTGAAAACAAGATACTTACATTAAATTTGTTAAGCAAATACCGGAGTTGAACCGTCTCTTAAGTCACTTCCGATGTTATCACGGCTTGGTTGTCCACTAACTACATCACTCCATACAATACAGCCATCAGTTGGGCAAGCACTTGCACAGGCTGGTTGGTCATTGTGTCCTACACATTCAACACATTTATCAGCATAAACATAATATCTATCTTCGCCCTCAGGATTGTTTGCATCATCTACGATTGCGCTTACTGGGCATTCATCTATACAAGAACCACATGCTATACAAATATCAGTAATTTTAACTGCCATTTTTTACTCCTTAAATATTAAATATTGAATATAAGATTATCAAAATTGTCTTAATTTTATTCTTAAAATCTTTTAATTTTGATAATAAAATTAAATTATGGGTAATTTTACACAATTAATAAATTTTTAAATTTACAAATGATATTATTTTGTTACAAATAAAATTTATTAATTAGGAGATAATTATGGTAGTAACTAAAAAAGCTATTGATTTTACAGCACCTGCTGTATTAGGTAATAATGAAATAGTTGGAGATTTTAATCTTTATAAAAATATAGGACCAAAAGGTGCTGTAGTATTTTTCTATCCAAAAGATTTTACATTTGTTTGCCCGTCTGAAATCATTGCTTTTGATAAAAGATATCAAGATTTTAAAGATAGAGGTGTTGAAGTAATCGGCATATCTTGTGACAATGAATTTTCTCACTTTGCATGGAAAAATATGCCTGTAAATCAAGGTGGTATAGGCCAAGTTAAATTTCCTTTAGTAGCTGATTTAACAAAACAAATTGCTAGAAATTTTGATGTTTTATTTGAAGAAGCAGTTGCTTTAAGAGGTTCTTTCTTGCTTGATGCTGATGGAACAATTCGCCATGCAGTAGTTAATGATTTGCCACTTGGAAGAAACATTGATGAAATGATTAGAATGGTCGATACTATGCTATTTACTAACGAGCATGGTGAGGTTTGTCCAGCTGGTTGGAATAAAGGTGATGAGGGTATGAAAGCTGATCCTAAAGGTGTTGCTGATTATTTAAGTAAAAATGAAAACAAATTATAATTTTTAAGCTGAAGGTTATTTTGACTTTCAGCTATTTTTATCTTATAAATTACAAAATATTTTTAACCGCATTAACAATACTCATTTTTACAATATTTTGAGAAATATTGTGATTTGGATATCACACTCTTAATTATTTACCTTTTATTATAATTCGTTTTTTTTTTTTTTTTGTTTTTGTTGTGTTTGCAAGATTATAATTACTCCATTTTTATTACATTATATTAGGAGTTATGAATGGGTTTTTCAGTTTCTAGGAGTTTATCTTCAAAACTTACTTGGGTTATGTGTATAAGTATAGTTTTTATTGTAATTGTAATTAATGTGGTGAGTTATTTAAATTCTAAAAATAGCACTTTTAATTATTTAACAGAAATACAAGTAAAAACTATGATGGATGTTGATGCAATGTATAATTCTTATGGAAAGTCAAGAAGATTGGCTATTGAAACTTTAGCAGAACATTTTTCAAATTATATTTCAAACATGTCAGAGCAAGAAATTATAAACACGCTTAAACTTGCAGAAAAAACTTCAGATTTTGAGCTTGTATATGTGGGCTTTGAAGATAGTGGTAAAAATTATCAATCAGATAATGAGATATTAGATTTATCAAAAGGATATGATACTAAAAATAGAGGTTGGTATAAAGAAGCAAAAGCAGCAGGAAAATTAATAGTAACAGATCCTTACAAATCGGTTTCAAGTGGTCAAATGGGTATTACCTATACAGCTCCAATTTATAACAATGGTAAATTAATAGCTGTAGTGGGTGGAGATTATAATCTTGAAAAATTTGCTAAAGATGTTTTAGCTATAGGTCATTCAAATAGTTCTTATGCTGCAGTGTATGATAAAAATGATGGTAATATAATTTTCCATGAAGATAAAGAAAGAATGCTTACAAAAAATACACTTAGTGTAAATATTGCTAATGCTGTAAAAGCAAATCCAGAGTTTATTGATCCAAATCATACAGATACCATAGAATATTTAAAAAATGATCAAGGTAAAACCCAAGTTGTAACTTGTAACCAAAGTCTAAACGATAAATATATTGTTTGTTCTATTACAGATGAATCTGTATATACTGATGCAGTTAATAAGGTTTTATTCCAACAAATTATTATTGCTTTAATAGCTATAGTTATAGCATTAGTATTAGTAAGATTTACTATTATGAAAAATTTAAAACCTATAGCAGTTATTACAACAGGTCTTAACTCTTTCTTTGACTTTATCAATCATAAAACAAAAGATTCTGCTATGATAGATGTTAAAAGCAATGATGAGCTTGGTGCTATGGCTAAAGCCATCAATGAAAACATCACTAAAACTAAAAATGCTTTAGAACAAGATGCTAAAGCAGTAGAACAATCAGTAGATACAGCTAAAGAAATAGAAAGTGGTAATCTAACAGCAAGAATTACTGCAATTCCTGCTAATCCTCAATTAATAGAATTAAAAAATGTATTAAATGAAATGCTTAATGTATTAGAACAAAAAGTAGGTTCTAATATGAGTGAAATCAATAGAGTATTTGATAGCTATAAAGCATTGGACTTTACTACTGAAGTTAAAAATGCTAAAGGTGGAGTTGAAGTAACTACTAATGTATTAGGTAAAGAAATAGTAGCAATGTTAAGACAATCATCTGAATTTGCTTCTTTACTTGCTACTGAAAGTGGAAAATTACAAAGTGCTGTTAAGAACTTAACAGATTCATCATCTTCTCAAGCTTCTTCTTTAGAAGAAACAGCAGCAGCATTAGAAGAGATTACTTCTTCTATGCAAAATGTATCTCATAAAACTAGTGAAGTAATTGCTCAAAGTGAAGAGATTAAAAATGTTACTTCTATTATAGGAGATATTGCTGATCAAATTAACTTGCTTGCATTAAATGCTGCTATTGAAGCAGCACGTGCAGGTGAACATGGACGTGGCTTTGCTGTTGTTGCTGATGAAGTTAGAAATCTAGCAGAAAGAACTCAAAAGTCTTTAGGTGAGATTGAAGCTAATACTAATATCTTAGTTCAATCTATTAATGAAATGGGTGAAAGTATCAAAGAACAAACTACAGGTATTACTCAAATAAATGATGCTGTAGCTCAAATTGATCATGTAACCCAAGAGAACTTAAAAATAGCTAATGATAGTGCAGTAATATCTGATAATGTAAATAAAATAGCTAATGATATCTTAGAAGATGCTAGGAAGAAGAAGTTTTAAATAAACAATTAGCAAGCTTGAAAGCTTGCTAATAAAATGATGAAAATTTAAGATAATATTTACTCACTTTATTCTTTTTTAACTTTTTATATAATTTTTTATTAAATAGTATTTTTTTTATGTTTAAATAAAATAATTTTTTATTAAAAATAGTATAAGATAATTCTTCTCTTAAAATTTACAAACTATAAACAAGGATAATTTATGAGAAAAATTACAAAGACTTTAACAAGTAAATTAACTTTTTTTGTTTTTTTAGCAATTGTGGCTATTTTATTTATAGCTAATATTTTTAATTATATTGAGGTAAAACAAGATGTAACTAAACTTATTAATGATATACAAGTAAAAACTATGCAAGATGTTTTAAAAAGCTTTGATGATTATACTACCTCAAGAAGTGATGCTGTAAGAGCGGTTGCACTTGAAATACAAAAAAATTCTAATGCTAGTGTTGAAGAAATCTACGCTATGGTTAAAGTTGCAAAGGAAGCTAGTCGTTTTGATGTTTTATATGTAGGACTTGATAAAAACGGTGCAATGATTAGATCTAATGGGAATCATCAAATGCCTTCCGATGGTTATGATCCAAGAACTAGAACTTGGTATACAAGCGTTGCTTCTGGGGAAGATAAAGTTGTTATTTCAAAGCCTTATATGGCTCCAAGCTTGAAAGCTCCTTCTTTGGCTTTTTCATATCCTATTGTTGTAGAGGGTAAATTTATAGGTGCAGTTGGTGGAAATTATGATTTAAATACTTTTTCAGATAATGTGTTATCTATGGGAAAATCTCAAAGTGGATATACTATAGTTTTAGATGATGACGGTACTATATTATTTCATGAATCTTCAAAAGCATTGCTAACAAAAGACAATTTGACTCAAAATATTGTAAAAGCCTATCTTTCTACCCCAGAAGGTAGAGCAGGGCAACTTTCTAGTAAACCTATGATTATTGAAGATGGAAGCGCTCCCCGCAAAGCAGTAATTTGTCAAGAATCCTCAACAGGATATAATGTTTGTGTAATAGCAGATGAAAAAATTTACAAAGATCCCGTAAATAAAGCTTTAATAAAACAAATCATTATAGGAGTCATAAGTTTAATAATAGCTCTTGTAATTATAAGATTTATGATTAATTATAACTTATCTCCACTCAAAAAAATCCAAACAGGTCTTAACTCTTTCTTTGACTTTATCAATCATAAAACAAAAGATTCTGCTATGATAGATGTTAAAAGCAATGATGAGCTTGGTGCTATGGCTAAAGCCATCAATGAAAACATCACTAAAACTAAAAATGCTTTAGAACAAGATGCTAAAGCAGTAGAACAATCAGTTGAAACAGCTAAAGAAATAGAAAGTGGTAATCTAACAGCAAGAATTACTGCAATTCCTGCTAATCCTCAATTAATAGAATTAAAAAATGTATTAAATGAAATGCTTAATGTATTAGAACAAAAAGTAGGTTCTAATATGAGTGAAATCAATAGAGTATTTGATAGCTATAAAGCATTGGACTTTACTACTGAAGTTAAAAATGCTAAAGGTGGAGTTGAAGTAACTACTAATGTATTAGGTAAAGAAATAGTAGCTATGTTAAGACAATCATCTGAATTTGCTTCTTTACTTGCTACTGAAAGTGGAAAATTACAAAGTGCTGTTAAAAACTTAACAGATTCATCATCTTCTCAAGCTTCTTCTTTAGAAGAAACAGCAGCAGCATTAGAAGAGATTACTTCTTCTATGCAAAATGTATCTCATAAAACTAGTGAAGTAATTGCTCAAAGTGAAGAGATTAAAAATGTTACTTCTATTATAGGAGATATTGCTGATCAAATTAACTTGCTTGCATTAAATGCTGCTATTGAAGCAGCACGTGCAGGTGAACATGGACGTGGCTTTGCTGTTGTTGCTGATGAAGTTAGAAATCTAGCAGAAAGAACTCAAAAGTCTTTAGGTGAGATTGAAGCTAATACTAATATCTTAGTTCAATCTATTAATGAAATGGGTGAAAGTATCAAAGAACAAACTACAGGTATTACTCAAATAAATGATGCTGTAGCTCAAATTGATCATGTAACCCAAGAGAACTTAAAAATAGCTAATGATAGTGCAGTAATATCTGATAATGTAAATAAAATAGCTAATGATATCTTAGAAGATGCTAGGAAGAAGAAGTTTTAGGGATAAATACAAAAATCCAAGTATTTAAATTTGTTGATACTTGGATTTACATGCTATAATCTTGCTTTAGAATTTTTAAAGGTTTTTTATGGCTGCTGATGATCAAGAAAAAACAGAAGAACCCACATCCAAGAAAATAGAAGATGCACGTAAAGAAGGTAATGTCCCAAAAAGTCAAGATGCATCTGCGGTAGCTGTTCTTGCGGTAGCTGTTCTTGTGGTGTTATTTATGTTGCCCTTTATAGGTGAGAGAATTAGTGGTTTGTATAGATTTTACCAAAGTTTCATAGGTATTGAACTTGATTTGAAAATTTTACAAAAAATTATTATTAAAACTATGATAGAAATGTTTATTATGGTTTTACCTATTACTTTGGTTATTATGATAGCAGGCGTACTTGGAAATTTGATGCAATTTGGATTTATCTTTACTACTAAACCAATTACTCCAAATTTTAATAAGATAAATCCTCTTAGTGGTCTTAAGAATCTTTTTTCGCTTAAAAAAATTATTGAAGCTTTAAAAATCACACTTAAAGTTGGGGTGGTTTTTGGCATAGCTTTTGTTTTTTTACTTCAGTTTATGCAAGAACTTCCTAGAGTAGAACTTTACACAATTTACCCACAGCTTTTATGGCTTAGAGATAAAGCTATTATTCTTGCGGCTATTGTAATTATAGCTTTTTTGATTATAGGTCTTTTAGATGTGCTTTTAGTAAGATATCAATATTTTAAAAATTTACGTATGAGCAAACAAGAAATTAAAGATGAATACAAACAAAGCGAAGGAGATCCTTTGGTAAAAGGAAGAATTCGTCGCTTGCAAATGGAAGCAGCAAGGCGTAGAATGGTGCAAGATGTTGCTAGTGCTGATGTAGTAATCACCAATCCTACTCACTATGCGGTTGCTTTGCGTTATGATAGTTCTAAGGAAGCTGCACCTAAGGTTTTGGCAAAAGGGGTAGATTTTTTAGCTTTGCGCATTAAAGATATGGCATATGAGTATAATGTTATGATTTATGAAAATCCACCTTTAGCAAGGGAGCTTTACAAATCTTGTGAGGTAAACGATCTTATTCCACCAGAGCTTTTTAAAGCAGTGGCGGAAGTTTTAAGCTTTGTCTACACTTCCAATAGACAAAAATTTGCTGATAGATTAAAATAAATCAAGCTTTTTAATTAAGCTTACAATAGTCATGCTTATAGAAAGGGTATAAATAGCTAAAAGAGCTATGCGGTGAGATTTGAGATTAAGTTTTCCCATTATTTTTATACCAAGATAAACCCCTAACATAGAGCTAAGTCCTACTAAACTCCCATTTAGCAATACTTCTTTATCAATAATGTCATTATAAATAAAAGAACTTACTCCAGAAATTGAAGCAAATATCACAAAAAATAAGCTAAGTGGTACTACTTTTTTAGTATCATAACCTAAAAAATAAGCCAAAATAGGCGTAATTAAAAGCCCACCTCCAATACCTAAAGATATAGCAAAAATTCCTGTGAATATACCACAAATTAGTAAAATGGAATTTCTTAAGGTTTTAGAATGATTGATATTTCCAATAGTACTTTTTTGGTTAAAAGCAAATTTTAAAAAGAAAATAACACTTACACATAAAAAAATACTTGTTAAGGTTATATCTGAAAAATATGAAAGTAAAACTCCACTAAACATTGCTCCCAAAAAACCACCAAAACCTATGATAAGACCATCTTTTAAAATTAAATTTTTATTTTTGTAGTTTAGATAAGAGCCAAAAACAGAAGCAAAGATCATTTGTACTACTGAAATTGCGACAGCATGGTGAGAGCTAAGCCCTAAAGTAAGCATAAAAGGCACTATAATCATCCCACCTCCTATGCCAAAAACACCAGAGGCTATACCCGAAAAAATTCCTATAATCAAGTAAGGAAGTAAAGTTAAATCCATAATAAACCTTCATTTATAAAAAATCATTACAACATAATAAATTTATTTAGCTTTAGAAAATATAATTATAGTCGATTTGAAAAATAATAAGGAATAAAAAAAAAAAGGGGGGGGGTGAGTGTTTTTTTGTAAAAAATGTGTGATGCCAAATACTAAGCCTGATTTGCATTTTGATGATGAGGGAATTTGTGATGCATGTCGCTCGCAAGAAGCTAAAAATCATGAGATAAACTGGCAAGAGCGTGAAAAAGAATTTCTAGAGCTTATAAAAAAATATAAAAAACATCCTGTGTATGATTGTGTGTTAGGGGTAAGTGGTGGTAAAGATTCTACTTATCAAGTTTTAAAATGCCTTGAATTTGGACTTAATCCTTTGTGTGTTTGTTTTGAACCTAGTATTCCTACTAAATTAGGTAAGAAAAATCTCCGTAATTTAAATAATCTTGGTGTAGATTTAATTCATATCAAAAGAAATCCTTTGATATATAAAAAATTATCCCGTGAGGCATTGATAAGAACAGGGGATAATGAATGGCAAAACCATTTAGGAATTTTTACTTGTGTTCCAAAAATAGCTGTTGCTTTTGATATACCTTTGATTATTTGGGGAGAAAATTCGCAGATTGAGTATGGGGGACCAGCTAGTTCTAAAGAAAAAAATACACTAGGTAGAGAATGGCTTGAAGAATTTGGAGGACTTTTAGGTAATAGAATTTCTGATATGATTGATGTTGATGGCATTAGTGAAAAGGATCTGTATTTTTATACTTACCCAAGTGATGAGGAGCTTCAAAGAGTAGGAGTTACAGGGTTATTTTTAGGATATTATTTTAAATGGGACTATAAGTATAATTTAAAATTAGCTCAAGAGAATGGTTTTAAAACTAACACAAGACCAATTGAAACTACTTATGAGAATTTTGAAAATCTAGATTGCTATTCAAATCATGTGCATGATTACTTAAAATACTGTAAATATGGCTTTGGAAGAGCTACAGACAATGCATGTTTGGATATAAGACTTGGTTATATTAGCCGTGAAGAGGGTGTGAGACTAGTAAATAAATACGATGGAAAGCCACCTAAAAAAGCTATTAAGAAGTATTTAGAATTTAGCGGTTTTAGTGAAAAAGAATTTGAAAAGATAGTGGATTCTTACACAAATAAAAAAATTTTCAAACGTGATGAAAATGGCAAATTTTTAAGAGATAGTGATGGGTCTTTGATAAAAAAAGATGAGTTTGTTTTGAAATGATTTGTATTGTTGATTATCATCTTGGGAATTTTAAATCTGTTTTAAAGGCTTTTGAAAAAATTAATCAAGAAGTGATTATAAGCTCTAAGAAAGAGGATATAAAAAATGCTTCTAAATTGATTTTACCAGGTGTTGGATCTTTTAAGCAGGGTATGGAAAATTTAAAAAAACTTTCTTTAGATGAGCTTTTAAAAGAATGCGTTTTAAAAGATAAAAAGCCCATTTTGGGAATTTGTCTAGGTATGCAGCTTTTTGCTAGCAAAGGATATGAGGGTGGAGAGTGTGAAGGGCTTGATTTTGTCAAAGCAAGGGTTTTAAAATTTGATTTAAGTAGAGAAAAGTTGTTGCATAGTGGTTGGGATGATTTGCAATTTAGCAGTAAAAAAAGCAAGATTTATGATGGAATTTTAGAAAAAAGTGATTTTTATTTTGTGCATTCTTATTATGTAGAATGTTTAGAAGACATAGAAACTTCTTTTTGTGAATATGAAAAGCCATTTTGTGCAAGTTTTGAAAAAGATAATATTTTTGCGGTGCAATTTCATCCTGAAAAAAGTCAAAATTTTGGTTTAAGACTTTTAGAAAATTTTGCAAATTTAAAGGTTTAGTGTGCTTAAAACTAGAATTATACCTTGTGTGTTATTAAAAGATTATCAGCTTGTAAAAAGCATAAATTTTACTTCCTTTAGAACTATAGGACATATGGTAAGTACAGCTAGAATCTATAATGCTAGAAATGTAGATGAGCTTATAGTTTTAGATATTAATAAAAATGGTTTTATAGATTTTGAAAGTTTGGAAGATATAGCAAATGAATGTTTTATGCCTTTGACTATTGGAGGTGGGATTAGAACTTTAGAAGATATTAGAAAAGTGCTAGATATAGGTGCGGATAAAATCAGTATTAATTCTATAGCATTACAAAATCCAAATTTTATAAAAGAAGCCGCTAACACTTTTGGAAGTTCTTGTGTGGTATGCTCGATTGATGTAAAAAAAGATAAAAATCAATTTAAAGTTTTTAATAATGAAATTTTAGATATTGATCCGTTAGAACTTGCATTAAAATACGAATCTTTAGGAGCTGGGGAGATACTTTTAACAAGTGTTGATAAAGAAGGGAAATCTTTAGGGTATGATTGGGAATTGTTAGAATATTTTCAAAATAAATTAAAAGTTCCACTAATTATTAATGGGGGGCTTTCTAAACCTCAAGATGGAGTAAAAGCCATTAATCTTGGAGCAAATGCACTTGCTGGAGCTTTTATATTTCATTTTAGTCAATACACTCCAAATGATATTAAAAATGAGCTTTTAAAAAACAACATCCCAGTAAGGATTGTTTAAAATTACAAAATAAAATTCATCATCTTCTTTTATAATTTTAAAATTAGATTTTAGATATAAATTTAAAGCTTTAGTGTTTTCTTTAAAAACACAGGCATTTAAGGTTTGGATATTTAAAACATTAAAAGCATAGTTTTTAATTTCTTGCATTAAGATTTTCCCAACACCCTTTTTAATACCATAAAGTCCAAATTCACATGAAGTTTGAGTAATGTTGATAAAATATATAACCCCTAGTTTTTCTTTGTTTTGAGTTAGTAAAAAATATTGTGTATTGCTCGCTTGTTGTAATTTTTTAAAAAAAATTAAGTGATTTTTATAAGTTATGTTTTTTGTTTTCATAAATTTTGAAACATATGAAGAATTTCTTATATAAAAAATTTCCTTCTTTTCTTCTTTTGTAAGATTGATAAAATTTTTATAAATAATCATTTTATTACTTTTATGCTTTTAAATACTTCAGCATATCTAAGACCAACTCGCATTCCTTGGTATTGTGCATTTATTTTTATCCCTTTTAAACTCCTAGGATGAGGGTATTTTCTTAATTCGGATTTGTAAAAAGACATAGCTTGTAATTTTAAATAGAGTGTTGAACTAATATCGAAAAACACATCAGGTTGGAAACTTAATGGATAATTCCACTCTGTGCTTGAAAGAATTTCAAAGCTATAAATTTCTTTGACACTTTCTTCTTGTAAAGACCTTGTAGCAGTAATTGTTGCCTTGTACGTAATTTGATGATCTACATTAAGATCTTTTTCATAGTGAGTAAAAATTATACTAGGCTTGATTTCATCTTTTACTTCCTCAATGCTTTTAACTATTTCTAATAATGGAATTTTATCAAATGAATTATCAGGGAAAAATTTCCTAAAAATTTTTTTAATACCTAGGAAATTGTTAGCATTTTGTAGTTCTTGCTCTAAAATGTCTTGTTCGTTTTTATAGTTATTTGTTTTTCTACTTGCTTTTCCTTCTCCAAGTATTAAAGTATAAGCTTCATATCCTTGTTGAATGTATTTTGCTATGGTTCCAAAACAACCTAAAACTTCATCATCTGGATGAGCTACTATAATTAAAATTTTGTTATTTTTCATAAAATATTACCTCTGCTTTGATTTGATTGTTGTGTTTTTTTGCGTTTTGAAAAATCATTGTTATATTTTCAAATTCCAAAAATGCTTTTGGGTAGTCAATAGCATCAAGCATTCTTATAAAATCATATATTTTTATTAAGCTTGGGTTTTTTAAGGTATTAAGATTGCTTTGTTCTTTTGTTCTCCTTTTAAAAACCATTATTTCTCCTTTTTGTTTTTGAGGTTTAATGGCTGTGTGTAAAAGTTTTGGTATCAGTTTGTTAAATATAATATTTGACATTTTTTCATAAATTTTTTGTGCGTTTGATTTTTTAAAACTTATATTGTGCTTTAGGTATATTTCCCCTGCGTCTAACACATCACTAGCTTTTAAAGCACAAATCTTGCTTTTATATATGCCTCTTATAATTAGATTTTGTAAAGGAGATCCTCCTCTTCCAAATGGTAAATTCCCTAGATGAAAAATAATACATTTATATTTTTGATAAATTTCTTTTGGTATGTAAAAAGACCAATGTGGAAAAAATATAATATCTGGATTGATTTTTTCTATGTTTTTTAAAGAAAGATTTTCTTTTTTTGTTATGAGATAAAAATTATATGTTTTATATCGCTTTTTTAGTTTATAAAAATTATCAATATTATGTTGTTTAAGAGTTACTATAATGATTTTCATGCTGCAACTCTTTGTGTGTAATAAAGTGTATTTAGGCTATATACCCCCCCCATAGATGATAAAGATACAAAATAAAATTCATCATCTTCTTTTATAATTTTAAAATTAGATTTTAGATATAAATTTAAAGCTTTAGTGTTTTCTTTAAAAACACAGGCATTTAAGGTTTGGATATTTAAAACATTAAAAGCATAGTTTTTAATTTCTTGCATTAAGATTTTCCCAACACCCTTTTTAATACCATAAAGTCCAAATTCACATGAAGTTTGAGTAATGTTGATAAAATCAATTACACCGATAGTATTTTTATCATCATAGACTAGAAAGTATTTTTTAGTTTTATCAGATTTTAACTTAGTTAAGAAATGTAAATGTTCTTTTAAACTGATATTTTGTGTTTTCATAAATTTAGCAATATTTTCATCATTACGCCATTTTAAAACAAGCTCGATTTCTTCTTGGGTTAAATGAATAAAATCTTTTAAAACTATCATATAAAACTTTCCACTTCATAGCCTTTTTTAGCAAGCCATGTTGCAAGTTTTTCTTGGTTTTTAGCATAAGCTATTGCTTTAAAATCGGCTTTTAAAATTAAAGCTTCATTAACTAAAGAACTTGCACTGATAATGAGTTTTTTGCTTTCATTCATCAATCTTGCCAAATTTGGATAATCTATATGAACTTGGATGTTAGATTTTTTTTGGCTTAGCTTTTGAAGCGATTTTAAATGAATATTTGCTTTTGTTGTTGCTATGATAATGGCTTTATTTTTATCAAGTTTGTTTGCTATGTCAAAAGAAAGATTTTTATTATCACTTCCACCTATGCAAATGAAATAATCATAAATCTTTTCTCGTTGTATTTTACTTTCCTGATAAAATTCATCGCGTATTAGAGCATAAGAAAAACCACATCTTAATTCGCAGTATTTTGGAAGCAAACCTTCGTAGTCGCTTTCTTTGGCATAAGCGTTAACATTTAGCAAGATATCACAAAAATGTTCTTTAATCTCATCATCAAAACTTAAAATTTTAATTCCTGTTTCAAGTTTTATGAGCTTTTCATCATTGGCTGTGATTTCATAATGATCAATAATCAAAAGATCAAAATTTTCTTCTTTTATGAGATTGATGAGTTCATATATGCTAGCACTTGTTAATTCATAAACAGGATAAGGAATCTCATCTATTAAAGATCCTTTAAGAGCTAAACACGCAAAAGATACATCCTCGTATTGTTTTGCTAATATTAAATCTCTTTTTATATGTCCATGTCCTATTTGACTTGAACTATCACTTCTGATTAAGACTTTCATTTTCTTTTATGACTTCTTTGAATTTTTCTTCTGGATTTTTTTCGTTAAATAAAAAATCTAAAATTCCCAAATAAGGAATAAAATTAGTTCCTAATTGAGTGTATCTTGGATGGATAAAATCAAAATACTTAATTTGTATATTAGCATTTTTAAACATTTCTTGTGCTTTTTCTTTTTCAAGATAGTTTTTTGATCCTTCTGGAGAAAGATATTTATCCGCTTTTAGTATTTTGCAAATTTCAAATAAAAGTTTTTCTTTTTTTTCATTTGTTATATTTAGACTGGAAGCTTGTAAAATAGGTGTTTGGATATTTAAATTCTGACAATAAATTTTGATTAGCTCTATATTAAAATGCACTAAGTGAGTATGCTTGTATAAAGCATTTTTTAAAATATGATAGTATTTATCAAAATTAATACTTTTAGAATAAGCATGATAAACGGTTTTTAGAAATTTTATTTTCCATTTATCATCTTTTTCAAACAAAATATCTTGAAGTAATGTTTTTTGAGATGTTTTTTGCAAATTTAATCCTAGCATAAAAGTTTTATTTTGTAGCTTAATTTTATTTCTATTTTGCCATGATCTTCTTTCAAATTGAACATTATCTAAAAAAACAAAAGTATCAACGCTTTTTATCATATATATATAGCCTATCCAAGGATTGAAAGTAGGTTGCATTATAGCTATTTGCACCTGTTATCCTTTGAGCGGTATGTATATACCCCCCCCCGCTTTATTTTGAATTTTCATCATTGCACTCATTTGATTTTTCCATAAATGACAATATCACTATCATTAACTAATCTTTCATCTTCGCCCATAATATTGGTGTTTTCATAAGTTAATACTTTAAAATCATATAAATTCAAATATTCTTTTAAAATTTCAACAAGTTCATATTCTTGATATAGAGTGTTTATACATCCAAGCTCTCCTGTAGTATCATCATCTATGATTTTAAAGCTATTGTGAGCTATTTTTTCTCCGTATCCGTATCTATAATCTTTTATGCTTCTTGTTCTTAGGAAAAACAAAGCATTTTCCTTGTACATAGAATTTTCTTTAGAAATTTTTAATAATTTTACAAAATCTTCTCGTAAGAGATAATTTACTACATTAGGAATCATAAAAATATCTGCGTTGATGTTTGGATTTTTTAAAGGAAAGTTTAAAATATTATCGTGAAAAAATTCATATTTTTTACATTTTATGACTTCTTTGAAATTATAGTTTGCATTGTCAATATTTTTTGGATTTAAATCTACTCCAATACACTCATAATCATAGTTTGCAAATAAAGAAAGATTATTACCATTAGAACAAGCAAATTCCAAAACTTTTTGGCTGTTTTTTTGGTGTAATCCTTGTTTAAAAAAGAATTTAATTACTGCTAAATCAGGAAATTTTAAACCTTTTAAATCCCTTAAATACATTTTCACTCCTTAGTAATTTTTCCATAAATTATAATATCGCTATCTTTGATATAAACTTTATTTTTTATATTGATATTTTCACTTGTTATAACTTCAAAATCATATAAATTTAAATACTCTTTTAAAATTTCAACAAGTTCATATTCTTGGTAAGCGGTGCAAAGACAATCTTTTTCACCACTAAATTCATCGTAGTTTAAAATAAAGCTACCATTTTCTAATCTTTTTCCAAGTCCATAACGATGATCTTTGGTGCTTCTTGCTCTTAAGAAAAAGTGAGCATACCCCCCCCCACTTACTTGATATAGGTTGTTTTGTTTTGCGTTTTGTAATAAGGTTTTAAATTCATCTTTAGTGATGTAATTAATTACATTAGGTATTAAAAACACATCTGCATTTATATTTTGGTGGTTTTTAGCAAAATCAAGCATATTTTCATTAAAAAAACTTGCTTTTTGATAATGCATAATTTCTTTAAAATTATAAATGGCATTTTCATGGTTTTGTTTGCTAAGTTCTACCCCGATACACTCATAACCATAGTTTGCAAATAAAGAAAGATTATTGCCATTATGTGAAGCAAATTCTAAAACTTTTGCGTTTTTTAAAGTATTAAGCTTGTTTTTAAAAAACCATCTAACAAGCTCCATATCAGGATATTTAAAACCTTTAAGTTTGTTTATGAACATTTATTGCCTTTGTGAAATTGATAGAGCATTTTAGCAAATTCTAAGTCCTCAAAGGTATCAATATCACAAAGTTTATTTCTAGGCAGTAAAAAGACTTTAGAATGTGATTTAAACATAAAATTTTCTTCCAACCATGCTTCTTTTTTACCAAAATAAAATGCTCCACCATCATGATAAGCTTTAGTTAGATCTTGTGAGCGTTTATTATAGTTTGATTCATCAAACATATAAACTTTATTTTGCGTATCGAGATAAAAACCTCTTTGTATGGGGTATTCAAACTCGCAAGCTGAAAATAAAAATTTACACTCTTCTTGACTAAATTGCTCAAAAGCTTTTTGCAAGATAAACTCATCTATGAGTGGAGCTGTTGCATATAAACAACATATATTTTCATAGTGCTTACCCTGTTGTTCTAAGGCAATAATAGCATCTTGGATTACAGCAGTGGAACTTGTATAATCATCACTTAGTTCTTTTTTACGCACAAAAGGAGCTTTGGCTCCGTATTTTAGAGCTACTTCGATGATTTCATCATCATCACTTGAGATGATCACATCATTAAAAACATCTGAATTTAAAGCATTTTCTATACTATAAGCAATCAAAGGTTTTCCTAGAAAATCAATGATATTTTTTCTAGGAATACGTTTAGAACCACCACGTGCAGGGATAATACAAAGATTTTTCATTAATACTCTTTTAAATAATTTTGTGAAATTATATCAAAAAGTTATAGAGATTCCCCCCCCCCATCAATTACGAAATTTTGACCTGTTATCCAAGAGGATCCTTTACTTAAAAGAAAGCAGATTAAAGGAGAGATGTTTTCAACTTTGCCTATACCTAAAGGGTAAAATTGTTGTATCGCATTAAGATCTCTCCCACTTCTTTGACTATTATTTTGCACCATAGGAGTAGATACATATCCTGGTAATATAGAGTTAATCCTATATTTTGGAGCAAATTCTAATGCCAAAGATTTTATGCTTGTATCAATTGCTGCTTTGCTTGCTCCGTACAAACTCATACCTTTTCCAGGTTTTTTGCTAGCAGCAGAGCTTATCAAAACAAAACTTGCTTCATCTTTTATTTTAGATCTTTTATCTACTAAACCTTTTAAAATTTGCATATTTGCAAAATAGTTAATATTGAAAGTTTTGATCCCAACACCTATATAATCAAAAGCATTTAAACCTAAAGGTAAGCTTATGCCAGCACTAAGAATTGCACCATCAAAGCCATTTATATCTTTTGATAATTTTAATGCCCACTTGTCAAGTTCTTGATAAAGACTTAAATCTTTTGAGATAATCAAAAAATTATCTTTGTTTTTAACCTTTTTTTGTTGTTCTAAAAGTTTTTTTTCATCTCTTGCTACAGCAATTATTTTAGCACCTAATTCATTAAGCATTAAAGCAACATCTGCACCTATACCACTACTTGCACCTGTGACTAAAAAAGTCTTATTTTTAAATAAATTTTCTTTAAAAATCATTATTAATCTTCTAATTTATCTATAGGAATTAAATCAATTAAATCTGCTACGCTTTTACACTCTAATAAAGTTTTTCCTTGTACATATATATCAAAGAGAACACTATAAAGAGTAGTTATAGATAACAAACCAAGACTATCGTATTCTTCTATATTTTCAAGTAGCGTATCTTCGCTTAATTCATAGTCTAGCTGTAAAGCATCTTCTAGCTTATTTAAAAATTCTTTTCTTGTCATTTTTTATCCTTTTTTATAAATTTGAGTTTGTTTGCACCAAAAATTTTTATCTAAATTAATGATCGCATTAGCCCAGCTAAGTCCTGCACCAAAACCACCTAAAAGCACTTTTAAGTCTTTTTTTAAGGGATTTTTATAAGTGTTTAAGTGATCGCAAATCGTTGCAGGAATTGAAGCCATATCTAAATTTCCATATTTACTTATAGTATCATTTGGAGCATTGAATAGATTTAGTTTTTTAATTATAAAATCTACTATATCTTTATTAGCTTGATGAAAAAATACAAAATCAAGCTCATCTTTAGAACATTTTGCATATTTTAATAAAGAATTAAAAGCTAAAGGTTCTTTTTGGGTAGCAAAATTGAAAATTTCAAGTCCATTCATATAGCTTTGTTTTGGTGCTATATTTAAATTTGCTTCACTAAATTCTTCTTGAGTTGGATTTTTAAATGCACCATAAGGAGTAAAAAGGTATTTTACTCCTTTGCCATCTGTACCTATTTCAAAATAGCTAGTATTTTTATTTGGATCTTTTGTAATTAAACTAACACTTACTCCATCACCCCCTATAAATGGTTTGTTTTTACTGGTTTTGGGATCGCTTAATTTACTATTAGTATCTCCACTAACTAGTAGTATATTTTTACAACCTCCATTTTCTATCATACTAAAAGCAACGTAAAGTCCATACACATAGCCAGCACATGATTGGTTGATATCAAAAGCTAAGGCATTTTGATTTAAATCAAGTCTTCCGTGTAAATAACAAGCCGTTGCAGGTAAGAAAAAATCTGGAGTTTGAGTTACTACTATAATAGCATCTATGGTATTTTTATCAAGTCCATATTCTTCAAATAGAATTTTTGCACCATATTCTGCCAAATCACTTATAGTGGTTTTTTCGTCTACTTCGTGTCTGTATTGAAGTCCTACTAAAGATTTAATACGCTTAAGTTTTTTTAAATTTCCTTCATATCTTGTATTAAGTTCATCATCGATGTTTATTTTATTTTCACCAACAACCATAACAGATGCTAAAAGTTTTGCGTTTTTAAAAATAGCTTGCATTGGATTACCTTATTAAAAAAATACCTTCATCTTGCTGTAGAGCTTTTAAGGCTGTGTTGAAAAATTTTTGTATATCAATAACAGCAATTTGTGCATTTGCAAAAGATGAAATTTGTATATTGTTATTTTGTTTTAAAAAGTCAATAATTAAGTCTGAGGAGGTAATTGAAATTTTTTCATATGATCTGCAAAAATAATTTATATTTTTATTGATTTTTTTGCCATCTTCGTTGATAAGTATGCCTTTAAAATTTTTAAAAAATCTATAAGATACTCTCGCTTTTTCTTCTATATGATGTATATAGGTTATGCCTAGTTTATGGCTACCAAATAGTATTATTTTCCCACCTTCTTGTGTTAATACATCAAAAACTGAATTTTCTCCAAAGCAACTTGTGGTATCTTTTAGAAATAACTCCTCTTTAGCTCCTTTTATGGCAAAAGAAAATATAGGGTCATTTGTACGTTTTACACCTTCTTGAGTTCTAAAAAATTCATTCAATACCCCAACTTTTGACTTTGTTTTTGTTTTATCGTATATCTCATTATCACAAAAGCTATAGGTAAAAGTTGGCATTATTAAAGTACCTTCTTTACCTATAACATCAAAGAAACATTTTAGTATATTGTATTGTAAGGCATTTAAATCAATTAGTGGAATTCCAAAATTAAATATTTCGCTATGGATATATAAAATATCGCCTTTTTTGATATTATGATTTTTTAGTGTATTGATTAAATCTTTATTTGAATAAATTGTGTTGTTGTATTTAAAGAGAGGAGTTGTATCCCCCCCCCCATATCTTTAGAAGAATTTATTTCATATGATTGAGTTATCATTTTTTGAATACTTTCAAAATCTTCGAAATTTTCTTCATTTATAAAATTTGCTTTTAATGGTTTTTTGTAATAAGATTCTATTTCTCTTACCAAAGAAATTATATCAATACTATCAATAAGTCCTTTTGAGACTAAATTTTTAGAAGTTTTATCAATATCATCTCTATCTATGTTTTTAAAAAATTCTTGTATTTTTTCCAAAAAATTTCCTATAAATTAATCTTTTTTAAATTATATCATAATTTTTATAAAACCTAAGTTCTAATTTTGTAAAATTGAAGTTTGATCTCTTATAAAAATTTATTGCTTTGAAATTGTCAATATTGACAAATAATTTATAAAATTTTTTATCTTTGTTTTCTATAAAAAAATGATTAAGTAAGGCATAAGATATATATTTATATCTTAGATTTTTTTGAGTAGCAATATAATCTAAATACGCATAGTTTAGATGAGATGAATAAAATAAAATACCGCGTATTTTATTATTTTCTTTATATATTAAGATATTATTGATATATCTTTGAAAATTTTGCTTTTTATAAAAAAGATTAAATTCATGTTTAAAAACATCACTTAAGAAATTATAGCACTCTTCAATGTCTTCTAAAACCGGTTTTTTTATAAATTCAAATTTAAAAAAATTTAAATTTTCATTTTTAAGAGTCATTTGTTTGAAAGTTTGATAGAGTTTAAAATCATTTAGAGCTAAAAATTCTTCGTGTTTAAGAAAGTATTTTTCGTTATTGCCTATTAGTTTTACAAAAGATGGTTTTAAGTTGTATTTTTTTATATCATTGACAAAATAAAATAAAAGCTTATTATCATAAAAGAAAAAATTGTTTTTATCTTTTTGAATTAGAGAATCTTTTTGCGATATATTATTATAAAACACATCAAGACTTCCATAATAATTATGGAGTAAAAAATCATTAGGAGTATATTGTTTGTTGGATAAATCTATCATTGTCTAGATAATATTATTTTGATTTTATATATTGCAATAACTCTTCAATATTTTGTAGTTTTTCCGCATCTTCCATAGGAATTTCTATATTATATTTTTCTTGTAAATTTAAAAAAAGATTTGCCATATCTAAAGAATCAACTCCTTGATCTTTTAAAGGTTTATCAAATTCTAGCGTATTGACATCGACTAAAACTCCAACATCTTTTAATATTTCTAAAATATCTTGAGTGTTAATTTGCATTATTTTTCCTTTGTAGTATAGCACTAGCCCAAGAAAGTCCCGTGCCAAATCCTGAAATTAGTATATTATTATAACATTCTTTGCTTTGAAATTCATCTTCTAGTAAAATTGGTATTGAAGAAGATACGGTGTTACCATATAAATTTGCTTTAAAAGGTATTTTTTCCTTGTCTATTTTCAATCGTTGTCTAATGGTATCAATTATATATTTACTGCCTTGATGCAAGATAAAACGATCGATATTATCAATACTTATTTTTTCTTCTTCTAAGAAATCAAGTATATGTTTTGGTATGGTAGTGGCACTAAAATCAAATACACCTCGTCCATTCATAAACAATGTATCTTTTTCGCAAAATATATTTTCATACTTACTGCCATTTGTTCCAAATTTGAAGGATTTTGCTTTGTATTTATAATCTTTACTTATATAACTTACGCTTGCACCATCACCAAATAATAAAGAAGTATTTTTGTCATTGTTGTCTATGATTTTACGATAAGGATCACAGGTAAATAATAAGCCATTTCTTAAACCATTGTTTTGCATAAAAGAAAGTATGATAGAAAGTCCATATACATATCCACTGCATCCAAGTCCTATGTCAAAACAAGCACAATTTGAAGAAAGATTTAATTCTTTATGCAAAATTGCAGAGGTATGTGGGATTTTTACATCTGGATTTTGTGAAATCAAAACTAAACAATCTATAGTGGTTAAGTCAATTTTGTTTTTTATTTTTTCAAAAGCTTTTAAGCACATTGTTGAGGTTTTTTCATCATCTAAACTTTTACTAAGGCTTTGAAAACCTATTTTTTCTTTTATAAAAATATCGTTAATTTCAAATTGTTCTTTTTTATCAAAATTAGAAATTTTATTATGACTGATATAAGTTCCTATTTCACAAATTCCTAACATATAAGTTCCTTATTTTAAACTAAAATAAATAAAACCAACAAAATCATCTTTAGTATAAATTTCACTTTTTACTATTAAAAAATTAAAATTACTTTTAAAAATAATCTTGATAGGATAAGATTTATCTAGAGGGATATTTTGAAGTTGTAGTTTTGAAAAATACCATTTTCCTTTTACTTCAGGGAATATTTTAGTTAATAGGTGTTTATTTAAAGCAACGATTTCTTCTATATAAGTAAAATCACTAGGATTGCTTAAAATAATGCTTTTTTGAGTATAATCAATGATGGTATTTTCAATAATATTTTCTTCTAGATAAGGCTTAGAAAGTGTCGGCTTAGAAAGTGGATTATCTAACCCATATAAATAACATAAAGAAGAATTTTTTGTTGTAAAATTACAAACAAATCTTAAGTCTTTTAAATCATTAGGTTTAATATCACTTAAAATTAGATTATTGTGTGCTATATTATGAAAAGAAATTTCAAAATTTGATACAATATTATCTTTATATAAAAATAATATTGTATTGTAAATATCTGTTCCTTGAATATAGTCACGACTTCCTTTAAAGTTAAACTCTAATTCTTTTTCCATGATTTTCCTTAATTTAAAATGCAAATGGTTTAACTTTTGGCTCTTCACTCATCCATGCATAAATATCTTGTTGGAGATATTCTATACAAGAATTATAAAAATCTTTATAATTATAAATATAAATTATATTTTTTCCTAAAGGAAATTTTTTGATTTTGCCTTTGTATTTATGTAAAAAATAATCAAAGAACTTAACATTTAAATTTCTTATATACCCCCCCCCACAATATTCTTTATATAACACATGAAGATAAAATTTCTTATAAATAATTTCATCATTTATTTTGATAGGGTGATTAAATTCTTTGATATATCTATAAGGAACATGCATATTAAATTCTGCATGATGGACTATAGAGCAAGTTAAATTTGGTTTCATACCCATACTTAGCATTAAAATATTATCATATTTAAGCATATTATCATAAGGACTTTGCAAGCCATAAGCAAAAGGATTTTGGCATTCACAAATTTGTGCATTTTTTCCAAAAGCTGTATAAGATGCAAAAGGATGAAGACTTCTTATGCTACCATTAAGATTTAGCAAATAATTACCAAAAGCACCTAAATTTGCCCACGTATAACGATGAAAAGGAGTGTTTGTATTGCAAATTTGAAAACTCATGGTTTGTGTCATTATAGTGCTTTGATGATTGCTAGCTTGCATTATGCTTTCTATGATAGTATCAAGTAAATCTTTTTTATTTCTAGAGTCAAAAATCCCAAAATTAGCCAAATTTCCTGCTATAAAAACTATTTCATTATCTGGAGTGATATTTTGAGTTAGTATGTTTTTTAAATCTTGTATTTTATAATCTAACATTATTCTTGCTTTAATTTTAGAATTTATTTTTTTAAATATAATTATATATTAATTAATTTAAAATTTAGGATATTTTATGCTTATAAACCAAACTTATTTTATAGATTCTTGTGATGATGTAGAACTTAATATAAAAAGAGAAAGTAAACTTGAATACAGAATTACTTATGATGATAGCAAAGAAATGAAGGCTATTGTTTTTATTATAGGGGGTTTTGGAGATAATGCAAATATTTCATTTTTGGATTTTGATAGAGAGTATCTTGTTAAAAATTTTAATGTTGTAGTGGTGGATGTTTTTTATCATTGTTTTAGCGCAAGACCTTCTATAGATGAAAATTATAATCCAATTTTTAAGCCAAATAAAAAAGATTGGGAGAGTTTTTGTGAGATTGCAAATCTTTGCAATCTGCAAATTTTAGAACATGAAAAAGATAATTTTAAAGCTTGTTTGGAAAAACTTAATGAAAAGGTTGAAGTGATCAAAGATGAAGGTAGATTAGAAAAAGATTTTTTAGTAAATCTTTCATGTGATTTTGTTTTACCTAATAATGAATATCAAAATTATGGTATTATGGCTGCTATTGATCATATCAATGCGTTAAAAGATATTATGATTAAATTTCCGCAGTTTCAAAATTTACCTAAAATTTATGGGGGGGGGTCATACGGAGGACACCTTGCGTTAATGTGTGCTAAAATTGCTCCTTGGTATGTTGATGCGGTTGTTGATAATTCTGGAGTTTCATTGCCACATTTACCACATTTGTTAGGTAGAGAAACAGGCTGTGCTGAATTTTTTATAAAAGGAAAACATTATATTCTTTCTTGTTTTGTGCAAAAATATTGGACTAGAGATGAAAATTCTTTATATTATTTAAGTGATGATAATTATATGATAAGAGTTCTTTTAAATTCAAAGCATTTAAAACTACAAAGCGAGAAAAATAAAAATACAATATTTGTCAGTTATCATAGTGCTAAAGATGATGGTGCTCCAGTGGAACACAAAACTAATCTATATGAAATTTATAATCAGCTTGGATTTGATGCTACTTTGCATATTGTTAAAGATGAAGCAGATATAGATGGTAGGTATATAAAGAGTTTAGAGCATGGATTGAGAATGACAAATAGAGCTTTATTTAAAAAAGAATTACCTATATTGCTTGAAAAATTTCAGGGTAAAAAATTTGATATGAAAGAAGATAGTATATCTTATCCTTGTAAAGATAAGATATTTACTTTTAAAGATATAAAAGATAAATTTGTATTAGAAATCACACAATTTTGATAAAACTTTGTAGCTTATTAAAGTTTATTTTTAAGCTACATGCATTAAAGGTAATGCCTGTTCCAAAGCTTCCAAGGAAAATTTGTTTATACCCCCCCCCATGTATGAAGCAAGCTCTAAAGGTAATTTATTTATAGTAGTATTTCCGTAGTTTTTAAGGATAGCATCTTCTTTGGTGGCTAATTTTAGTTCTTCAAGTAATTTTTGTTTAGAAAAATTATCAGAAGAATGAATGAAAAATTCATCAATTTTATTTTTGTCTAATTTAAAATAATCAAAAAAATCTTGAAAAAATACTGGATAGTTTTGCATGGCAAAAGAAAAAGCTAGATTACCATTAGCTTGTATGGTTTCATTTGAGTTGTGATTAAATCCATTAAAGGGTAGGGTTTCTTCTAGACATTGGGTTGAAAAAATTTTTTGAGAAAAAAAACTTTTTTCATAAGCATTGGTGTTTTTTTCTATTAAAATGGCACTTGCACTATCGCTATTGTTTAAAAAGGTGATTTTATCTTTTTGAGTATCAATTGCCTTGCTTTTTACACTAGCACATATTAAAACTACTTTTTGAATATGCGTGTGATTTAATGCTAAAAAAACTTGAAAAAGACTTTGTAAAAATCCAGGGCAAAATCCCAACATATCAAAACACAGAGTGTGTTCACTTAAATTTAAATTTTTATGAATTAAACTAGTGCAAGCTGGTGCTAAGAAATCTGGTGTGAAAGTTGTAAAAATAATCATATCAAGTTCATTTTTACAAATGATATTTTTTTCAAAAAGCATTTCTAAAGCTTGTGTGGCCAAATCACTTGCATATACTTGTTTATCACTTATAAAATGGCTGTAAATTCCTGAGTTTTTTTGCAAAAGTTGATATTTTTTTTCATTTATATTACAAAGTTTTAATTCATCTTCTTTAGAATATGGATTTTTAGGTAATACAATACTAACGGCTTTAATGGAATGATTATATAGTTTTATGTTCATTGCATCGCTTGTTTTATCATTTCTTTAATATCTTTAAAACTTTCAAAATTTTCAGCTTTAATAAATTCTGCTTTTAAAGGTTTTTTGTAATGTTTTTCGATTTCAGTCACTAAAGCCATGATATCCAAACTATCTATTATGTCATCGCTAAGTAAATTTTGCATATTTTCATTAATATCTTCTCTGTCTATTTTGTTAAAAAATTCTTGTATAAGCTGCATTTCTTACCTTTTTGGAATTATTATTTTGATATTATTACTTAAAATTAAATTTATTTCAAGATGGTCTATTTCATAAAATGAAATATCATATATCTTATCATTTATTTTTATTTTGGTTTTAGGAGTTAGATTGCCATTATCTAAAGCTCTTAAAAATCTTTCTATAGTAGAAATATCCCAAGATATATTTAGTATAGCATTATTGGGTAATTGATTTTTTGTATAAATCCCCCCCCCCACTTCACATACCGAAACAGTATTTTTTTGTGGAGAAGAATTTTTGATATTTTCTAAACATTCTTTAAAAGAATTTATAGCTAAATTTTGTTGCATTTGAAGTAGTTTTATGGCTGTAAAAGATTTGTTAATTTTGATTTCTTTTTGTAAAATGATATCTCCGGTATCTATATTGTGATCTACTTTATGCCAAGTGATGCCAGTAGCTATCTCATCTTCCCATATAGCCCATATATGTGCATTTCTTCCTCTGTATTTTGGAAGTAAGGAGTTGTGATAGTTGATGATAAAATTTGATTCTACGCATTCTCTTTTAAAAATATAAAAATTATTGACGCTTATGATGAAACAATTTTGCATTTTAGTAAAAAAAATATCGAGTTTTGATTTATCTTTTTGAGAAATAAATACAATTTCTTTTTTAAAAAAACAAGTAGCTATTTTTAAGCATTCCTTAGCTACTCTTCCTTCTCCTATTAAATAAATTTCTTTAAAAGTCATAAAAATTCCTGTAAAATCTAAGTTCTATTTTATTAAAAGTAAAATTTGATTTTTTGTAAAAATTTATTGCTTTCGCGTTGTTGATATCAACATATAGTTTGTAAAATTTTGCGTTTTTATTCTCTATAAAAAAATGATTTAGTAGAGCATAAGCTATATTGTTGTGTTTTAAGTCAGATTTTATAGCAATATAATCTAAAATTGTGTGATTTAAAATATTAGTATATAATAAAACACCACATATTTTATTATCTTCTTTGTAGCATAAAATATTGTTGATATATTTTTTAAAATTATTTTTTTGATAAAAAAGGTTAAAGTTATATTTAAAAATATCATTTAAAAAATTATAACATTCTATTGTTTCATCTATAGTCGGTTTTTTTATGAATTCAAATTGAATAGGTGTTAAATTTTCATTTCTAAGACTCATTTGTTTCAATATTTGAAAACATTCAAAATTATTGAGTTTTAGAAAATAATTATGTTTTTCAAAATATTTTTCTTGATTTCCTATAAGTCTAACAAAAGATGGTTTTAGATTATATTGTTTTATTTCATTGATAAAATAAAATAAAAGTTTTTTATTGTAAACAAAGAAATTGCCATTTTCTTGTTGTAGAAAATAATTATCGATTGTTGCTTTTTTTAGAAAGATATTTTTATATTCATAGCAATTATGAATGGTAAAATCTCCAAAATCTTGATTCAATTTTTCAAACCATTCCACTTATTAAAACCTTCCTATCAATTTTACCATTTGCATTTAAAGCAAATTGTTCTATTTTAATAAATTTCTTAGGTATCATATAAGTAGGAAGTTTGTCTTTTAAAAAGTTTTTAAACTCTAATTCATTCTCGCTTTCATAAAAACAAATAATTTCTTCTTTAAAAATGCAAGCACAATTTCTAACATTTTCGTGAGAATTGATAACATTTTCTATCTCTCCAAGTTCTATACGATGACCCATATATTTGATTTGGTGATCTATTCTTCCATAGCATAAAAGTTCACCAAATTCATTATAAGCTACTACATCACCTGTTTTATAAAGCAAATCTAAATAATTATCATGTAAAGGATTTTGCATAAAAGCTTGTTTGGTTTTTCCTTTATCGTTATAATATCCTAAAGAAAGACAAGTTCCTTTTACATAAAGCTCACCTTTAACTCCTACTTGATTGGAAGTAATTAAATTTAAATTTTCATCAAAAACTAAAAGTTGAGTATTTTTACAAGCTTTTCCTATAGGTAAAAGCTCATCATCGCTAAATTGTCTGTTAACTATAAAAAAAGAACACACATCGGTGATTTCAGTAGGTCCATAAAGATTAGCAAATAGAGCTTTAGGAAGGTATTTACGCCAAATGTTGAGTTGTTTGTTTGGCATAATTTCGCCACAAAAAAGAATTTTATTTAAGTGTTTTAGTCTGAAGGTGTCAAGAGCGTTAGTATTGGCAAAATAAATAAGCACTGAAGGCACCCAAAAAATTGTTGTTATTTTTTCTTGTTCTAAATACTCTAAAATTTTATTTGGAAAAGCAAAAAGATGATTTGGCAGTATATGAAGCGTAGCTCCCATTTTAACAGAGCTAAATATATCTAAAATGCTATTATCAAAGTAAAATGGTGCTTGATTTGCTAGTATATCTTCATGATTTAGTTTAAAAGTCTCGCATACCCAAAAAGTATAGTCAATCACGCTTTTATGGCTTATGCTTACCCCTTTTGGTGTTCCTGTGCTTCCGCTTGTGAAAAAGACATAAAGTAAATTAGTATCTATGTGATTTATTAAGGCGTTATCTAAAGCGTTTTCATCTGTAATAAAACTTTCAAAATCTTCTGTGAAAATAGTATCAAGGCTAAAATCTAAATTTAATCTTTTAGAAGTGATCAAAAGTTTGGGTTTTAAAACTTCTATGACTTTTTCTACACGCTCTTTAGGACTTTTTTCATCTAAAAGTGTATAAAAATTTCCACTTTTTGCTACACCAAAAAAAGAAAGCAAACAATCAATCCCTTTAGGAAGCATGATTAATACAGGTTCTTGTGTGCTCTTTACAGGAAGTTTAGAAAGAATTTCACTTGCTATTTTTTTGCTTAAATTATCAAATTCTTGATAGCTTATACTTTTACCATTAAATTCAACAAAAGCATTTTTACTTCCAAATTTAGCAACACTTTCTTGTAAAAAATCATTGATGTGGGTTATCATTTTATTCCTTTAGCAAGCAATAAGGATTGTCCTTTAAAGCTTTTAATGTTTTTTCTAAGTAGTTTTTCATATTGATACTTATTATATGAGCATTAGAAAAATTTAAAATATTAAAATTATTATCACTCTTTAAAATAGCCACCTGTTTATCAACATCTAAATCTGAATTTTCATTTAGTTTTCTAACATAATATTTAATATTTTTACATTCCATTTTACCATTTTCATAAGTAATTTTACCACTAAAATTTTTAAAATATCTATATGGCACATTAGCTTTTTCTTCTATAAAATGACTAAAAGTATAACCGGCTATTTTAGATCCAAATAAAATTAGTTTGCCATTTTGTTTTGTTAAAACATCATATACAGAGTTTTCTCCAAAACAACTTGTTGTATCTTTTAAAAATAATTCTTCTTTAGCTCCTTTAATAGCAAAAGAAAATATAGGATCATTTGTACGCTTTACCCCCCCCCATTTACGAAAATATTCTGTTAAAACCCCAACAGCACTTTTAGAAATTAATTTATCATAAATTTCATTTTTGCAAAAACTATAAGTAAAGGTAGGCATTATGAGTGTGCCTTCTTTTCCTATGACCTCAAAAAAACAATCTAAAATAGTTTGCAAAAATTCATTTCTAGGAAGTAAAGGTATGCCAAATTTCACTAATTCACTATGTATACATAATGTATCACCTTTTTGGATACCGAGTTTATAAAAAGATTCAATTAAATCTTTATTGGAATATTTTTTGTTATTGCATTCTAGTATATATTTCATATATCTTGTATTTTTCTTTAATTAGATTTTAATTGGTTATAATAGCATAAATTGATATAAGAAAGAAAGATATGCTTATAAACCAAACTTATTTTATAGATTCTTGTGATGATGTAGAACTTAATATAAAAAGAGAAAGTAAACTTGAATACAGAATTACTTATGATGATAGCAAAGAAATGAAGGCTATTGTTTTTATGATAGGTGGGTATGGTACAAATACAAGTATGGCTGTTATGGATTTTGATAGACAGTATATTGCTCAAAAATATGATGTAGTAGTTGTAAATGTTATATATTGGTGTTTTAGCATTAGAAGGAGTAATGATACTAATTATAGTGCTAAGCTATCGATTTTAAAAGAAGACTTAAGATATTTTGAAAGAACTTTGGAAAATCTAGGATTGAGTGTTTTTGGCTTAAATGAAAATACTACTGGGGATTTTATCCAAAAATTAGATTCTCATGTTCAATATTTAAAAGATGTAGGAAGAAGACAACAAGATTATAAGGCAACTATTGCAGCGACATTAATACCTCCTAATAATGAATATCAAAATTATGGCATTATGGCTGCTATTGATCATATCAATGCATTAAAAGATATTATGATTAAATTTCCGCAGTTTCAAAATTTACCTAAAATTTATGGGGGGGGGTCATACGGAGGATACCTATCTTTGCTAATTTCAAAAATTGCTCCTTGGTATGTTGATGCGGTTGTTGATAATTCTGGTGAAGCTTTGCTTTTGTTGCAATACATAATAGGAAAAGATTTAAATCAAACAGAATTTATAATTTATGAGAAAAATGTTCAATTTTGTTGTTTTTTAAAAACATATTGGAATGTAGATTCTAACTCTCCTTATTGTTTTAAAAAAGAAAACTATATGATAAGAGCCTTGCTTAATCCTACGCATTTAGCCTTACAAGCTCAAAAAGATAATAATATAAAATATATAAGTTATCATAGCTCTACTGATTCAATGAGTCCTGTAAAAGATAAAATACAACTGATGCAAATATATAAAAATTTAGGCTATGATGTAGATTTTAAATTAATGGAAGATAATGTTGATGGAAGATTTATTAAGCATTCAGAACATGGTGGTGGTATCACTATAAAAGGATTGTTTAAAAAAGAGGTGCCTAGATTATTAGAAACTTTTAAAGGAAAAAAAATTAATCTAAAACAAAATAGTATAAGTTATCCTTGTGAAAATAAAGTTTTTACTTTTAAAGATAATGGCAATAAATTTGTTCTAGAAATCATTTAAAGGAAAAATATGAATAATTTTTTTGATACTCTACACGATAAAGAATTTATTTTTGCACCAAAATGTTATATGACTTGCAATGGTGGATGTTGCCATAATATTTATGCAAAATATTTTAAATTTAATAAATCAAATAGTGTCATTTTACCTATGATTGAAGCTGAATATTTGTCTTTAACAAAAGCAGGAAATAATAACTTAAATGAACATAGTGTAGCAATATATGAATTGAAAAATAAAAAGAAAATTACTATTTATTTTATAAAATGCTCTTTAAATGGTATTTGTAATCCGCATAATCTAAGACCATTGATTTGTAAATTATACCCTTATTATCCACAAGTTGATTTTGATGGTAATTTTTTAGGTGTAAAACCTTGTGCATTGTTTGATATTTTTTATAAGCATAAAAAAAATAATTTTTGTACTATTACACATACAGCTGAAAAAGAATTTATAAAAACTTTTGATAACAATACAAAGATACTCCAAAAAGAACCTATTATGATATTTATTTTCAAAGCTTTAGAGTATATTGAAGAGGCATTAAAAAAATATACTTACGAATACTATGGAAAAGAAATGTATTTAGATGAGATGAGTGAAGATGAAAAATATGATTTTTTTGCTATGCAAGAATTGAATTCCATGACCTTAAAGGCATATAAAAATGATGAATTTATAAATAAAATACAAAATCTATATGATATTTTAGAGCAAAAACATCAAGATAGATTTTGCAAATATTTTACAGACTAATTCATAGCTTGTTCAAGCATTTGCTGGATGCTTTGAAAATCCTTAAAGTTATCAGGTGTTATAAATTTAGCATCTAAAGATTTGTTAAAAAATTTTTCGATTTCTACTATAAGTTTCATCATATCTACACTATCAATAATGTCCTCATCAACTAAATTTTTTGCATTTTCATCTATATCATATCTCCCTATATTTTCAAATATAGTTTTAACCGCTTGCATTGAAATTTCCATTAGTTGTTCCTTTCTTTTTATATTAAGGCTAAAGAATTAATTTGTGAAATTTTAATTTTTCTATTAAATCTTTTAATTCATAAGCTTGTATATTAAGTTTTGAAGCTATATCTAAAACATCATTTTGCCCATCACAATATGCAAGAAAATTACAAGATAATGGAATTTGACTATTGGTTGATACAGTATTAATAGTGTGATACAATCCTCTTTTACCCAAATTTGGTTCACAAAAAGTAGTGCTTTTGTAAATTTCATTAATTTCTAAATTCATAATGATTTCTTGCATAGCTTTAAGACTATTTTCTAAACTTGTTGGTGAAATTAAACTTAAGTCATCTTTACTAGTGTGGTATTCTTTATAATCACCAAATCTAGTTCTACAAACTCCTACAACAGGTAAATTTACCAAAGGTGCACAAAATTGTCTTTCATTACCACCTCTATCTAAAAAGCTAAATTCTTTAAAATTTGCTTTATTTTTTAAAGTGTGTAGGGCTACTTTATCAGCTAGAGTATCTTCTCTTGGGGTGTGAATAAGTGAGTAAGCATTATCATCACCTATACAAGAAAGAGCAAAACCTGCTTTTGTGTATTTTTGCAAATGTTTTAAGTGCTTGTTTATATAAACTATACTTCCTATGGTTTCAGGTGCAATTAAAAAACGATAATTATATTTTCTATGTTTTTGTTCTAAAAGCCATTTAGCTAAAAATATAGCCACTATTGGGCCACTTAATTCGTTGTTTGCCATAGATGGATGACAAAGATAAGTAGAGATTAAAATTTCGTCTTTACAATTTTGAGTGCTAGGTATTATAAAATCAGCATAATTTAAAACACCATCAAAATGTTTTGCATCTATAAATACTTTATAATTACCATTTTTTAATTTTTTTCTATCTTTGTGTTTTATGCAAAATCCCCAGCGTCTTTTATAATAGCTAGTTACATAAGGTATAGCATCTTCATAATCTTCTATAGAATATAAATGATTTTGCAATTCTTGTAAAGAAATTTCAGCATCAATACCTTCACTATAATTTAATACATGCAAATTATTTTCTTTAAAATCACAAATTTTCTCACCATCTGGAGTAACTATATACGCATCGTTTATTTGCCATTCTTGTGGCACTATCCAATCATATACTTTAGTTCCACTTTTTATAGAATGAATTTGTAGAATATTTCCACCTATGGCCTCATCAAGAATTTTCAAGCTTTGCCTAAAACCAGCTCCAGTAATGCTTCTGCATATAGGGAAAAGTTTTTTAGCTAAAACGTACATCCCCCCCCCCCGTGATAAATTTTTCATATACAACCCTTTTTAGTTTGTTCTAAAATTTTAAGCAAATGATCTTTTATAAATTTTGCATCTTTTAAGCTCATTTGCTGATGAGCAGGTATGCTAAGTTCTGCTTTGTAAAAATTATCCGCATTTTCTAAAAAAATGCTTCCATATAAATTTTTATAAAAACTAAATTCATAAGTTGGCTTATAATGCACTTGCACACCTATACCTGAATTTATCAATTTTTCAAATATTATTTCTTTTTGACAATAAAATTCAGGATAAAGCAATATTGGATATAAATGTCTTGAACTTTTTTTATAATCTTTGATTTTTATAGTGCTAAAAAATGGATTTTGCTTAAATTCTTCATCATAAAAACTAGCTATTTCTTCTCTTTTTTCTATCATTTTATCAAGTTTTTTAAGTTGATTTGTACCTAAAGCACAGGCTACATCACTTAAACGATAGTTATATCCTAGATCGATCATATCACTATCCCATAGTCTTTTTTTGTAAATTCCATGAGATCTTAATAATTTTATCTTTTTGATTAATTCTTCGTTATCGCTTACTACAGCTCCACCTTCAAGGGTAGTAATTGGCTTTACAGGATGAAAAGAAAAAATTCCTAAATCAGCTTTACTTCCTACTTTTTCATTTTTGTAAATACTTCCTAAAGCATGGCTTGCATCATCTATTAAAGGTATATTGTATTTTTTAGCTAGTGTTAAAATTTCATCCATTTCTACACTATTGCCAGCATAATCAACAACACATATTGCACCTATATCATCACTATTTTTTATTAATCTTTGTTCTAATTTAGATGGATCTATATTTCCATCGCTTTTAATATCTATAAATTCTACTTTAGCACCTGCCATTAAAGCTGCATTTGCAGTAGCTGCAAATGTAATTGGAGTTGTTAAAACTATCTTTTTTGCAACATTTAAAGATAAATATGCAAGATGTAAAGCCGAAGTTGCTGAATTTAGCACACAAGCATATTTTACATCTACATATTCACAAAGTGCATTTTCAAATTCTTCAACCTTTTTTCCACCGGTTAAAAAATCATCTTTTAAAGCCTTGCAAACTACTTTTATATCTTGTTCGTCAATATTTTGATGAGAATAAGTTATCATTTTTCTAACTCTGTGTGATTTATTATATTTAAAAGTTCTTTTTGGCTAATCCACAAAGGATTGTTATCCGAACTATAAGAAAATCCATTAGTAGCTTTTTCACCTTTTTCACCTTTTGCGTTAATACTAAAATTAACTTCTGTATTGGTGAATTTAATACTTGGACTAATGGCATAATAATCTTTAAATTCATAGGTTAAATGACTATCATCACTTGAAATCATAATTTCATGTAGTTTTTCGCCTGCCCTTATACCTATGATTTTATGATTTAAATTTGGGGCTATAGCTTTTGCTAGATCGGTAATTTTCATAGAGGGGATTTTTGGCACAAAAATTTCTCCTCCGTGCATTCTTTCAAAATTACTTAAAACAAAATTAACTCCATCTTCTAAAGATATCCAAAATCTTGTCATTCTCTCGTCTGTGATAGGAAGCTCTTTAGCGCCTTCATTGATTAGCTTTTTAAAAAATGGTATAACAGAGCCTCTTGAGCCTACTACATTTCCATATCTTGTAACACTAAATTGAGTATGAGAATTTCCTGCTATGTTGTTTGCTGCTACAAAAAGTTTATCACTCGCTAGTTTAGTGGCTCCGTATAGGTTGATAGGATTACAAGCTTTATCGGTCGAAAGAGCAATACATTTTTGAACATTATTTTCCAAACATGCATCAATTACATTTTGGGCACCATTTATATTTGTCTTAATGCATTCCATAGGATTATACTCTGCAATTGGTACATGTTTCATAGCAGCTGCATGAATGACAAAATCAACATCTTTCATAGCCACACTCAGTCTTTCTTTATCTCTTACATCACCTATAAAATAACGCATACAAGTATTATTAAATTCTCTTGCCATTTCAAATTGTTTTAACTCATCGCGTGAATAGATGATGATTTTTTTAGGTTTGTATTTTTGAAGTAATGTTTTAGTATAAGTTTTTCCGAAACTTCCTGTACCACCAGTGATTAAAATGCTTTTTCCATTAAACATATATATTTTCCTATTGCTTGACTAAGTTTTTATATCGGCTGAAAATAAAATTATTTTAAAATTCTTGGTAAAGTTATACCTGTTTGAGCTTGATATTTGCCTTTTTTATCGGCATATGTTACATCGCAAGGCTCATCCCCTTGTAAAAATAAAACCTGTGCTATACCTTCATTAGCATAAATTTTGGCAGGTAGTGGGGTTGTATTTGAAATTTCTATAGTGATATGTCCTTCAAAACCAGGTTCAAAAGGGGTTACATTAACTATAATGCCACATCTTGCATAAGTACTTTTGCCAAGACAAATAGCCAAAACATCATTTGGCATTTTGAAATACTCAACTGTTCTTGCAAGTGCAAAAGAATTTGCAGGAACTATACACACATCGCCTACAAAATCTACTACATTTTCTTCTACGAAATTTTTAGGATCCACAACAGTTGAATTTACATTAGTAAAAATTTTAAATTCTCTTCCAACTCTTATATCATATCCATAGCTTGAAAGCCCATAACTTACTATACCCTTACCTATATTTGCTTCACAAAATGGCTCTATCATATTGTGACTTAATGCCATTTTTTTGATCCAATTATCCGCTTTTAAGCCCATTTTTGTCCTTTATAATCAAAGTGAATTTTTAAATTATATCTTAAAATAAAAGTAAAAAATAAATAATTGAAGTTATTTTTAGTATTTTTATATATAATTATAAATTAAGTCTTATAAATAAGGAGAATATATGACAAAAGAAGAAATCAAAGAATTAATGCAACTTTTTGCAGAAGCAAATATAAGTAAGATTAAAATAAAAGAACAAGATGGATTTGAAATAGAACTTGAAAGAGATATGTGTTGCGAATTACCAACCCCTGCACCTGTTGCTCCGGCTCCACAGCCAATTAATGTAAATGTAGTTAATGAAACTAAAGCAAGTTCAAACTCTTCTAATAAACCAACTATTAATAGCCCTATGGTAGGCACTTTTTATCAAGCTCCAAGTCCAGGTGCAGCACCTTTTGCTAAGGCAGGACAAACTATTAAAAAAGGAAGTACTATAGCAATTATTGAAGCGATGAAAATCATGAATGAAATTGAAGCCGAATATGATTGTAGGATAGTAGAAGTATTAGTGGCAGATGGTCAGCCTGTGGAATTTGGCATGCCTTTATTTGTGGTGGAGAAATTATAAAATGGAAATTAAAAAAGTTTTAATAGCAAATCGCGGAGAAATTGCATTAAGAGCTTTAAGAACTATAAAAGAAATGGGAAAAAAAGCAATTTGTGTGTATTCTACGGCAGATAAAGATGCTTTGTATTTAAAGTATGCTGATGCAAGTATTTGCATAGGAAATGCTAGAAGTTCAGAAAGTTATTTGAATATTCCAGCTATTATTAGTGCAGCTGAAATTAGCGAGGCTGATGCAATTTTTCCAGGATATGGATTTTTAAGTGAAAATCAAAATTTTGTTGAAATTTGCGCAAAACATAATATCAAATTTATAGGCCCTTCAGTGGCTGCTATGGCGTTAATGAGTGATAAAAGTAAAGCAAAACAAGTAATGCAAAGAGCAGGTGTACCTGTAATCCCAGGAAGCGATGGAGCTTTAGGTGGGGTTGAAGCAGCAAAAAAACTTGCTAAGGAAATAGGTTATCCTGTGATTTTAAAGGCGGCAGCAGGTGGTGGTGGCCGTGGTATGCGTGTAGTTGAAGATGAAAAAGATTTAGAAAAAGCTTATTGGTCAGCAGAAAGTGAAGCTATGAGTGCTTTTGGTGATGGCACTATGTATATGGAAAAGTATATCCAAAATCCACGCCATATAGAAGTACAAGTTTTAGGGGATAGTTTTGGTAATGTAATTCATTTAGGCGAGAGAGATTGCTCTATGCAAAGACGCCATCAAAAATTGATAGAAGAGTCTCCTGCAATTTTACTAGATGAAAAAACAAGAGCAAGACTTCATGAAACAGCGGTAAAAGCTGCGAAAGCTATTGATTATGAGGGTGCAGGAACTTTTGAGTTTTTGGTAGATAAAAATTTAGATTTTTATTTTATCGAGATGAATACACGTTTGCAAGTTGAGCATTGTGTGAGTGAAATGGTAAGTGGGGTAGATATTATTGAGCTTATGATTAAAGTAGCAGAAGGGTATCCTTTACCAAAACAAGAAGAAATTAAACTCAAAGGTCATTCTATAGAATGCAGAATTACTGCTGAAGATTCTAAAACTTTCTTACCTTGTCCAGGTAAGATCACAAAGTATGTAGCTCCAGCAGGACGCAATGTAAGAATGGAAAGTCATTGTTATCAAGATTATAGTGTACCTCCTTATTATGATTCTATGATTGGAAAGTTAGTTGTTTGGGGAGAAGATAGAAACACAGCTATAGCTAAAATGAAAATAGCCCTACAAGAGCTTATTGTGGGCGGTATTAAAACAACTAAAGATTTTCATTTAGCTATGATGGATAATGCAGACTTTATCAATAATAATTATGATACAAATTATCTTTCAAGACATTAATTTAAGATAGGTCTAACCTATCTTAATTCTTCTATATGAGCGTTTGCTCTTATTTTATCAAGATGATTTTTTAAGGCTTGTTCTCTTTGAGTTAGAGTATAGACGTTGCTAACTTGATCTTTGATTAAGTCAAATTCGATAGGATTTTTACCATATTTTTCTTTTATAAAATACACTATATAGGTATTTTCACCATTTAATACAGGAGTAAATTCTCCTATTTTAGTGTTGTTTAATAAAGCAAGTAATCTTGGATCTAAATTTGTTGCATTTAGGCTAATGGCTTTTGACTTAATTTGAGAATTTTTATACATAGGATTTTGTGTTAGCTGTTGTAAAAGCTCGGGATTTGTAGAATTATAAACAACTAAATCTATATTCGAAAAAGTACTAAATTTATCAAGGTTACTTTCATAAAAGTGCCTTAGCGTTTGATCGTCAATATTGATTTTTGCATTTTGCATTATACTTCTATAAAGTTTATCTCTTATAAGATCTTTTCTAACTTGATTTTTAAAAACTTCAAAACTCAAACCATCTTTTTCTATTTTTTCTTGTAAACCATTAATATCGGTTTTATTACCTTTTGCAATTTGATCTAATTTTTCATTTAGCTCAAAAGTACTTACATAAATCCCTAATTTTTTAGCCTCGCTTTGTTGAACCTTATCATCTACTAAAAATGCTATAGCCTTTTGCTTATCATTGGTTTTTAATTCTTTCATAGTTTGTTCTATATCATAAAGAGTGATAGGCTGACTTTCTACCACCATTGCTACACCACCAATGGTTTGAGCATATAAAATATTTGCAGTAAAACAACAAGATATTAAAAATTTTCTCATATAAAACCTTTATTTAAGTGTAAATATAGCATTATAACAATAAAAATTTAAAAAAGGTAAAAATATGCAAGAAATTACAACGCGTTTTGCTCCTTCTCCAACAGGATATTTGCACATAGGAGGACTTAGAACAGCTTTATATAATTATCTTTATGCAAGAAAAAATAAAGGTAAATTTTTATTGCGTATTGAAGATACGGATTTAAAAAGAAATTCACAAGAAGCTACACAAGCTATTATAGAAGCATTTAAATGGTGTGGACTAGATTATGATGGAATGATTGAGTATCAATCTCAAAGATTTGATGTTTATAAAAAATACATTCAAAAATTACTAGATGAGGGTAAAGCTTATTATTGTTATATGAGTAAAGAAGAGCTTAATGAATTAAGAGCTAAGCAAGAAGCAGCTAAAGAGCGTCCAAAATATGATGGTAGATATAGAGATTTTAAAGGAACTCCGCCAAGTGGTATTGAGCCTGTGGTGCGTATAAAAGTACCAAAAAGTGGAGAGATTAAATTTGTAGATGGTATAAAAGGTGAGGTTAGTTTTAAAGCCGAAGATATTTTGGATGATTTTGTGATTGCAAGAAGTGATGGTAGTCCAATTTATAATCTAACCGTTGTGATTGATGATGCATTAATGGGTGTAAGTGATGTTATAAGGGGAGATGATCATTTATCAAATACTCCAAAACAGATCGTGCTTTATGAAGCATTAGGCTTTAAAATTCCCAAATTTTATCATGTGGCTATGATACATGGTGAAGATGGTAAAAAACTTTCTAAGCGTCATGGAGCAACTGATGTGATGGAATATAAAAATATGGGAATTTTACCTCAAGCCCTGCTAAATTTCTTGGTACGTCTTGGTTGGAGCCATGGGGATGATGAGATTTTTTCTTTGGAAAGTATGCAAGAACTTTTTGATCCAAACCATATCAATAAAAGTGCATCTTGTTATAATTTTAAAAAATTGGAATGGCTTAATACTCATTATATTAAAACCTTATCTTTTGAAGAAATTAATAGACAATTAAAAGATTTGGGTTTTGATTTAAGTCAATATAAAAAAGCAGGATTTTTACTTGATATGTTAAGAGAGAGAGCTAAAACCTTGCACGATATTATTAATGGGGCTAAGGTGTTACTAAATGACCCAAAAGAATACGATCAAAAGGCTGTAGATAAATTTCTTAATGTTACAAATTTAACTTATTTGGAAAAATACGCTATGGTTTTAAGTGAGCAAGAAAAAGCTTGCGAATTTGAAGAATTAACTAATCAATTCTTAGAAGAAAATAATCTTAAATTAAAAGATCTAGCTCAAGCTATACGTATTGCACTCACTGGAAGCTCTGTAAGTCCTAGTATTTTTGAAGTATTAGAATTTTTAGGAGTGCAAAAAGCTAAGTTTAGAATAGAAAATTTACTAATTTACATGAAGGAGAAATAATGAATTTAAAAGAAGAAGCTTTGGAGTATCACTTAGGTGGTAAAGTAGATATTATTGCTAGAAAGCCTATGGATAGTGCACATGATTTATCTTTGGCGTATTCTCCAGGGGTTGCTGAGCCTTGTGTTGAGATAGCAAAAGATGAAACTTTAGCTTATAAATACACCAATAAAGCTAATTTAGTTGCCATAGTAAGTGATGGTAGTGCGGTTTTAGGACTTGGTAATATAGGAGCAAGCGCAAGTAAACCTGTTATGGAGGGAAAGGCTTGTTTGTTTAAAAAATTTGCAAATGTTAATGCATATGATTTAGAAATCAATGTTCATAGCGTAGATGAGATTGTTACTTTTTGTAAAGCTATAGCACCTACTTTTGGGGGGATTAATTTAGAAGATATTTCGGCACCAAAATGTTTTGAGATAGAAGCTGCTTTGCAAGATCTTGGAATTCCTGTAATGCATGATGATCAACATGGTACAGCGATTATTTCTACAGCAGGTTTAATGAATGCCATGGAAATTAGCGGTAAAAAATTTGAAGATATTAAAGTGGTAGTAAGCGGTGCCGGTGCAGCAGGTATTGCAAGTGCTAGAATGTATAGAAACCTAGGGGTTAAAAATATTATTTTGGTGGATAGCAAAGGTGTGATTAATACTCAAAGAGATGATTTAAATAAATACAAATTAGAATTTGTAAGTGATACTAAAGATAGCACTTTGAGAGAGGTTTTAAAAGGAGCTGATGTATTTTTGGGTTTAAGTGCACCAAAAATTTTAGACGATGAGATGGTTTTAAGTATGGCTAAAGATCCTGTGATTTTTGCACTAGCTAATCCTGTACCTGAAGTAATGCCTGAAGATGTTAAAAGAGTTAGAAATGATGCTATAGTAGGTACAGGAAGAAGTGATTATCCAAATCAAATTAATAATGTCTTAGGGTTTCCTTTTATCTTTAGAGGTGCTTTAGATGTGAAAGCGACTAAAATCACCGAAAATATGAAAGTAGCTGCTGCAAAAGCTTTAGCTGATTTAGCTAAACTTGAAGTAACCGATGAGGTAAAGCAAGCTTACGGAGTAGAAGAACTTAGCTTTGGTAGAGATTATGTAATACCAAAACCATTTGACAGCAGAGTAAAAGCTGTGGTGAGTGCTGCAGTAGCAAGAGCTGCGGTTGAGGATGGTGTAGCTTTGTTAAAAGAATTTGACTACCAAAAATATATGACAGACTTACAATAATTTTTATATATTAAGTTTTATTTAAAATATTTTTTTGAATAAAACTTAATTCTTATTTTCAATTTTTATAATTTCTCTTCTTTATTTTTTAATTTTTAGTTTAATAATATTTGATAATGAAATGATTTATTATAATAAATATTAAATTTTCATATGAATTTTAGTATTGATGATATTTTTAAATAAATTAATTTATATTTAAGATATTTTTTTATAGGATACTAATACTTAATTATAGAAAGGCTAAGATGGTTTTTGGAAAGATAGATTATCTCAATTTACTCCCTTTACATATCTATCTTAAAAAAACATCTTTTCCTAGCTATGTTAAGCAAACTACAGAATACAAAAAAGGGGTTCCTAGTAAGCTAAATCGTCATTTGTATTTTAGACGTATTGATGCAGCGATTATTTCAAGTATTGAAAGTCGTAGAAAAAAATACAAAACCTTAAATGTGGGAATTTGCGCAAGCAAAAAGGTAAAAAGCGTTTTAGTGAAAAAACATTCTCAAAGCAAAGAAGATGCAAGCTCTGCAACTTCTAATGCTCTTGCAAAAGTTTTAAAGCAAAAAGGGGAGGTTATCATCGGAGATAAGGCTTTAAAACTTTATTTGCAAAATCCAAAAGATTACATTGATTTGTGCGAATTATGGTATGAAAAGACAAAGTTGCCTTTTGTTTTTGCACGCTTTTCTTGTGTTAAAAATTTTTCTATTTATAAAAAAATGATGAAAAATTTTACAAAAAGTAAAATTTTCATTCCACAATATATTTTGCTAGATTATTCTAAATCAAGAAATCTTTCTCAAAAAGAAATTAGTGCATATTTAAAGCTAATTTACTACAAAATAGGAACAAAGGAGCAAATGGCGCTAAAAAAATTTTTAGCTAAAACAAACAGCAAGATACTATAAAAAGGACAATTTATGAGTATAGCTAAACAATATATCAATGAAACTTTAGAAAAAATTCAAACAATTTCCCCAAGACAACCTATCTTTTTTCAAGCGGCAACTGAGGTGTTAAATTCTTTAGAACCTTTATTAGAATCAAATAAAATCTATCAAGATCATGCTATATTAGAGCGCATTGTAATGCCTGAAAAAACAACTATATTTAGAGTTGTATATATTAATGATGCAGGTAAAGCCCAAACGCATTTTGGTTATAGAGTGCAGTTTAATTCTAGTCTAGGACCTTATAAAGGTGGGATTAGATTTCATCCTAGTGTGAATTTAGATGTTTTGAAATTTTTAGGTTTTGAACAAATTTTTAAAAATTCTTTAACAGGTTTAATGATAGGTGGTGCTAAAGGTGGAGCAAATTTTGATCCTAAGGGTAAAAGTGAAGCAGAAATTATGCGTTTTTGTCAAGCTTTTATGGCTGAGCTTTCAAAAATTATAGGTGCAAACACTGATGTGCCAGCAGGTGATATAGGGGTTGGTGCTAGGGAAATTGGATATATGTTTGGAGCTTATAAGAAAATTAGCTCTAATTTTGATGGGACTTTAACGGGAAAGAAAATTCCATGGGGTGGAAGTTTAGCAAGAACAGAGGCAACAGGATATGGCTGTGTGTATTTTACTCAAGAAATGCTAGCAAAATATAACAATGCATTGGAAGGAAAAGAATGTGCCGTTTCGGGTAGTGGAAATGTGGCAATTTATACCATAGAAAAATTACATCAACTTGGTGCAAAAGCTATTACAATAAGTGATAGCGATGGATTTATTTATGATAAAGATGGAATAGATTTAGATTTATTAAAAGAAATTAAAGAAGTAAAAAGAGCTAGGGTGAGTGATTATGCAGCACTTAAAAAAGGTGCTATTTTTACTCCAAAAAGTGCATATAAGCAAGGTTGTAATGGGGTATGGAGCATACCTTGTGATATAGCTTTTCCAAGTGCTACACAAAATGAATTAAATTTAGAAGATATTAAAACTTTATATCATAATGGTTGTCGCATGGTAGCAGAAGGGGCTAATATGCCAAGTACACTTGAAGCGATTGATTTTATGTTAAATCAAAAAGATTTTTTATTTGCTCCAGCTAAAGCTGCAAATGCAGGTGGAGTAGCAACTTCTCAACTTGAAATGCAACAAAATGCAAGTATGTGTCAATGGAGTTTTGAAGAGGTTGATGCAAAATTGTATAAGATTATGAAAAATATTTTTGAAAATTCATATGAGTGTGCAAAAGCTTATAATCATGAAGGAAATTTAGTAGTAGGTTCAAACATAGCAGGCTTTAAAAAAGTAGCTGATGCAATGATTGATCATGGTTATATTTAAAGATGGCTTAAATGCCATCTTTATTGCATATAAAAAAAGCTTGTTATTTGATTAGCAATTTTTTCCTCTAAAGATTCTTTAGCTCTATCTATATTGCTAAGATAAGCAGTTCTTGCTAAAAGTGAAGTGCTTTGAGTAGAATTTTTAGAATTAATTTGTAAATTAACTTGTAAAAGATAGTAGTTTTCTACTTCCATTTCAAAAACATCATCTATTTTATCAAAGTCGTTATAAAAAAATCTTGCACTAGAAGCACGCAGTCTTTGTGCATAGGAAAATTTTTTAAAATCTACTATATTGATATAAATTTTATAATCACTTCTAGTATTGTCTAAAATAAGACCTAGATTTTGTAATTTTTGAGTGAGTTTGACTTCCAAATTTGTGTTTAATTTTGAAGGATTGTTGATATGTAAAGAAAAACTTTGATTTTTATTAGCATGTAGGAAAATACCTTCATTACTTGTTTGGATAAAAGTTTGCATAGGACCTGTGCAAGCACTCAAAAATAGTGCAAACACAAGTAAGAAAAGATTATTTTTGAGCATCGATTATAGTTGGTACGGCACGAAGACCAAGTTTAGAGTATTTTGCAAAAGTTTCTCTTACTACTTTAACCTCAGCTTCACTAGGTTTTTTATAATCTTTAATATTTTCATCATAATATTTTTTCATGATAGCAATTTTTTGTGCATCATCTTTGGCATTTTTGCTTTCTTGATAGATTAATGCAGATTTTTCAAAAGCACTAGTGTCATGGATAGGGGTTAAGATAAATTTAACCTGATGGGTTTTTAGTGTTTCTTCTATTTTATCCAAATGCATTCTACAATATGGGCATTCAGGATCGCTAAAAACATAAAGTAAAGGTTTATTTTTATCACCTAAAGAAATAAACATTTTTTCTTTTTTAAGTTCAACTAGGGCTTTTTTTGAAAATTCAGCTTGTTGTTTTTCCATAAGTTTTGCTTGATAAATTTGAGAATAAAATTCACCTTTTTTTACATCAATTACTTCAGTTGTGATGATATTGTCTTGAGTGAAAACAATCTCTTGGAAATTTTTGCCACTAATTTCAAAATTAACTATTACAGCTTCAAAACTAGTATCAGGAATTTTTTCTCTACTAGAAACACTAATGTTTGCATTTGATAAATTTGGATTTTTCTTAAAAAAATTAATGATTTCTTCATTACTTGCTGCAAATAAAGAGCTAGCAAGGGTCAAAAGAGCTAGAGATTTTCTCATCATTTTCCTTTATTTTAAATTTTTATATATTATAAAATGTAATTTTTAATACTTAGGTTTTTAGTATTCTTTTTTCCTCTATTTTTATTACTTGAGGATAATTTTGATCAAGGTATTCTAAATAGGCTATGGCATATTTTCTTGAAATTTGAAAATGATTTTTTACAAAAGTTATATCTAAATGATGATTTTGTAAAAGCTTTAAAAACTCTTGCATAAGATTTTCAAGAGCATTTTTTTCTATAAAAAGATTATGTGCTAGTCTTTTGACTTTATTTTCTTTGGTGAGTTTTTTTAAGATAAGATCTCCATTTTTTCTATCAAGCTCTAAATATTCATAAAGATTATAAGGAGCGGTAGGTTTTATACCTTCTTTTTTTAAAATTTCATAAAGCTCACAATGAGCCTTTTCTTGTAATTTTTCAAAATCTTGTCCTTTTAAAAACCATATGCCATCTTTAAAATCTAATTTTTCTTGCATTTGCTTGAGTGTATAAGCACAAAAATTCTCACTTGCCCAGGTAAGTCTTAGTGCGATAGAATGAGGCGAAATTAAAGCATAAGGATTTTTAGAAAAGATAAAACTAATAAATTCTTTCAAAGTTTGTATAGCATTTAAATCATACACATTTAAAGCTTGCTCATCAACAAAAACATGATCTAAACTTTTTGCCAAATTTAAAGCTTGCTCATGAGTGAGTTTGAAACGCTGATAACTTGAAAGTAAACCAAATCCAAGTTTATGAGTTTGTTTTAAAAACTCAAATACCTTTTTAAGATCTTTTTGTTCTAAAAGTGCTAGATACTTAGCTTTCATATCTTTTTTTAAAGGCTCACTCACTGCATTTAGCACCACCCCACCACTTTTAATACGCCCATTTTCAAGTAGGATAAATTTATCATCAAAACACAAAGGCAGGTTTTTATCAAACTCTAAATTAACATAAGTTTTATCTTCAAATTCTTTAATAATGCTAATTTTTGCATTAAGCTTTTTTGATCCACTGCAAAATTCTAAAATACTTCCGTGTTTAATCTCTGTGGTAAAAACAACTCCATCGATACTTTTAAAGCTTTTAAAAATACCTTTTTTGCTAAGTATATACCCTTTTTTTAATTCATGATAATTACAATTTAAACTTAAAGCAACTCTGTTATAAGCCTTTGCTTCTAAAACATTTTCTTCATGAATTTGTATATTTTTTACAATAATATCTTTTTGGTTTTCAAGGCAAAATATTTTTTCATTTTTACTAATCTTACCTTCATTCAAGCTTCCAGTTACTACTGTGCCTATACCTTTTAGAGAAAAAACCCTATCAATGTAATATCTAAAAATCAAACTATCATCATTTTCTTTAGGTTTTAAACTAAGCAAGTATTTTTTTAAATTTAATATACTTGTTTCATCATAAATGCTAGTTGGAAAAACTTTTAAGATATTGATTTTAAATGTTTTTAATTCTTTTAAAAGTTCTTCTTGTTTATGTGCTAAATCTTTACATAAATCAACCTTACTTAAGATAAGCACCACATCTTTTACACCTAAAAATTCTAAAACTCTTAAATGCTCTATACTTTGTGCTTTTAAACCTTCGTTAATATCCACAACAAACATACATACTCTAAAACCAAAAGCACCGCTTATCATAGTTTTAATTAAACTTTCGTGTCCAGGCACATCAATAAAAGCAATGTTTAAATTTTCACTTTTTAAATTTGAAAAGCTAAGATTAATCGTAATACCTTTTTCTTGCTCTTCTTTTAAATCATCACCCTCAAATCCATTTAAAGCTTTAATAAGTGAAGTTTTACCATGATCAATATGTCCAGCTGTGCCTATGATAATACTATGCATGAAATACCTCTTTAATAATGCTTATTATTTTGTTTAAATCTTTTTCTAAAATACTTCTAAAATCTAGTACAAAATATCCATTTTCAATACGTCCAATCACACCTTTTTTTCTAAATTTTTCTTGTAAAAGCAAAGCTTTTTCATCAAAACTTAGCACAAAAGTATCTAAGCTTTTATCAGGCATAGAGCCACCACCTACTAAACTTTTAGAAGCTTTTAATTCACATTTTATAGGAATTTTTTCTTTAATAAAGAGTGCCTTTTTTTCTATGGTTTTTAAATCATCATTTAAAAGTTTTAGTGTAGGAATTTTTTCATATTCTTTTTCTAAGTAAGCTTTAGTGGTTTCATTTAAAAAAGCCAGAGTGATTTTATCAACCCTTAGCATTCTTAAAAGTTGATTTTTCTTTAGTTGTTGAATGTATTTTTTCTTTCCAAGTATAATACCTGCTTGAGTAGAGCCAAAAAGTTTATCGCCGCTAAAACTTAAAATGTCACAATGTTTTAAAAGTTCTTTCACGCTTGGCTCATTTTTGCTAAGTTGTTTATTGATTTTTTCACACCAACCCGCACCCAAATCATAATAAAATATGAGCTTTTTCTTTTTTGCTAAAATATGAATTTCATTTAAGCTTACCTCTTCAAAAAATCCTTTAAAAGCAAAATTAGAGCGATGAGTTTTTAAAATCATTTTAGTATTTTTATTGATAGCTTTTTCATAATCATACAAATGAGTTTTATTGGTTGTGCCTATTTCTTTTAGCTTAACTCCAGCTGCTAGCATAACTTCAGGAATTCTAAAATTTCCCCCAATCTCAACTAACTCACTTCTTGAAGTTACAACTTCTTCATTTTTTGCTAAGGTGTTTAAGATCAAAAATACAGCCGAGGCGTTATTATTAACAATCAAACAATCTTCGCAATCAAATAATATTTTTAAATTCGCACTAAGTGCGTCATACCTTGAGCCTCTTTTGCCACTTTGCATGTTAAACTCTAAATTTGAATAAGAGCAGATGATTTCTTTAGTTCTTTCAAAAATACTCTCATCAATAATACTACGACCAAGATTAGTATGTATGATAACTCCGGTAGCATTGATCAAACTTTGACTTTGTGTGTTTAAAAACTTATCAATACTTTGAGCAATTTTACTTAGCAAATCTTGTAAGCTAAAATTTAAATTTTCATTTTTTCTCAGTTCTTTTTTACAATTTGAAACAACTATTTTTGCAAAATGAGACCTTAAATATAAAGGGTAATTAGTCAAGCTTTCATCGTTTATAAGAGTGTTTATGGGTGGAAAATTTCTAAATTTGTTCATCTTAAACCTTAAGAATAAATTAGTAAAATTATAACTTTTTTATAATGAAATTTATATAATTAAGATTAAAAATTTAAAAAGAGAGCATTATGAAAGATTTTGTATTTTTAGAAAATGAAGATTTAATTCCTTTAAGTGATGATATTAGCATAGTTCAAAAAGCCTGTGATGAAGAAGTTTTTATAGGAAATTCAAAGCTTTTAAACCCTGAAGTTTATGCACCTGAGATTAATTTTTATCTTAAAAATTCTAAAGATAATGTGCTTAAAAAAGCAAAAACTATTGAGTCTTTATATAAGATTAGATCTAAAGTTTATGATTTGGGACTTGATTTAGAATACACCAAAGAAGTGGGTAAAAATGTAATCATTGTAAGTAATGAGGATCAAAATGAGCTTATTGAAAGCTTAAAAAAACAAGAATACAAGGTTTTAAAACTAAGCAATGAGCAGTGTTTGGGCGTTTTAGGTTGCGTGGGCGAGCTTTGCGTGATAGCTTTAAAAGATGATGAGCAAGTAGAGATTGATTGTGATTTTTTCTTATATGATGTAAAAAAAGAAAGTTTTGATCAACAAAGTGGTTGCTATGATTTAACTACTTTAAGTCAAGAAGAACTTATAAAACTTTTAAATTCTAATTCTCCAAAATATAAATTTAGAAATTATATTAGTTATGATGATAGCATTTGTCAATATCATGAAAGAAGAAGTGTTCATTGTGGAAAATGTGCTGAAATTTGTCCTAGTGTGGCTATTTTAAAAGATGATGAGCAAAGAAAATTAGAATTTTCTCATGTGGATTGTTTAAGCTGTGGTGATTGTGTAGGGATTTGTCCTAGTGGAGCGCTTGATTATGCACCTATGCCACGCAATAGTTTTTATGAAATTTTAAAATTTTATGAAGATAAAATTATTTTAATCATTCCTGAGAAAATGTCTATAGAAAATTTAAATATCACTTTAAAAGAAGATGTAATGCCTTTTATGATTAAAGGCGAAAACTATCTTGATCAAGCACATTTTTTAGCTATGCTTCAAACAAGTGGTGCGAGTGTAATTTTTTATAGTGATGGCTTATCGCAAGGTGCTTTAGAAGTGATAGCTTTGATGAATGAAATTTTTCAAAGAAAATTTAAACAAAATGCAATTTTTCTGGCTAAAGATGAAAAAGAACTTTTAGAGGCTATAAATCAAGCACATTTTATAGAAAATCTCAAATTTATATCTTATAATCCTGCGCTTTTAAAAAGAGAAGATTTTGCTATAAGATTAAGAGAACTTATAAAAGAAGAAAATTTAGGCAATATCCCAAGTAAAGAATGGATACGCTATGGAAAAATCACTATCAATACAGACACCTGTACCTTATGTCTTTCTTGTGTGGGAGCTTGTAATGTAGGAGCTTTAATAGCTGATACTAAGGATAATTCTTTGAAATTTAATGCAAGCTTATGTACTACTTGTGGATATTGTGAGGCAAGTTGTGCTGAAAAAGATACCCTAGTGCTTCAAAGAAGTGGGATAGATTTAGAAAAAGAGTATTTTTCTTTTATGATTTTAGCTCAAGATGAGCTTTTTGCTTGTGTAGAATGTGGGAAGGAATTTGCTACTAAAAAGGCTATTGAAAAAATCGCTAGTATTATGAAGCCAAAATTTATGGGAGATGAAGCTAAGATAAAAACACTATATTGTTGTGCTGAGTGCAAAGCAAAAGTAATGATACAAAGTATGAATGTGCTTTAAGCCAAAAGGCTTAAGCACTAAGTTTTAATCCCACAACTCCAATGACAATTAAAACAATAAAAATAAGTTTGTTAATGGTTATTACTTCTTTAAAGATTAAAAAGCCTACAATACTAATAAGTGTTATACCGCAACCAGCCCACATAGCATAAGCTATACTTAAATCAATTTTTTTTAAAGCATAAAACAAGCCTGCTAAAGAAAATGAAAAAAATATTGCAAAAATAATTAAGTAAAGATTGTTTTTGCTAATGCTAGCATATTTCATTGAACTTGTTGCAATCACTTCAAAAATTATACTAATTGCCAAAACTAACCAATGCATTTTGTATCCTTTTAATTAATTTAAAAATGAAATTACAAAAGGATAAAAGGCGGTGCAGTAGGAGCTATAAAATAACCATAAGATAATCTTATCTTCCATTTTGTCCATAAGCTAGTATAAAATTTTAAGATAAAAAATCCATAAGTCATCTATAGCCTTACTATATTAATTATGTTATTTTAGCATTACTTTTTATATCTTAGTTAAATTTAAGGCAAAGGCTTTTTGACTTAAAAGTACTTCATCATTTTCTTTAAAATCTTTTGCTTCTAAAGGACTTAGTGCTACTTGGCTGATTTGATTGCCTATAGCAAGTATAGCTATAAATATACTATCTTGTTTTTGTAGTTTTAAAATACGTGCTTTTATAGCAAATTTTTGTGAGCCTTGTGTTTTTAAAAAAATTTCATTAGGTGAGCCTTCTTTGATGATAGTTCCATTTTCTAAAACAATGACTTTATTAGCTAGCTTATAAACTTCACTTACATCATGACTGATTAAAATAGTAGTGATTTTATAGGTTTTATGTATATTTAAAAGATAATCATGCAAATGCAGTTTTATCTCATTATCTAAAGCACTAAATGGTTCATCTAAAAGTAAAAGTTTTGGTTTTTGCATAATGGCTCTTGCTAAAGCTACGCGTTGTTTTTGTCCTCCGCTTAACTCTAAAATATGACTTTTTTTGTGTTTGCTTAAATCTAAAAGTTCTAAAAGTTCATTAGCAAATTGAAGATCTTTTTTGGCAAAAAGTAAGTTTTGCTCCACATTCATATTCTCAAATAAAGCATAATCTTGAAAAACAAAGCCAAGTTTTCTTTTTTGTGGATTTAGAAAGTTTTTATCATCAAAAAATATTGTATCATTAAAAGTACAAATTCCTTGTGCTTTTTCAAAACCTGCTAAAATTCTTAAAAGTGTAGTTTTACCGCTACCACTTTTTCCAAAAACAGCACAAAACTCTCCTTCTTCTACTTCAAGTTTAATCTTAAGTTTAAATTCTTTTTCTTTATTTTTAAAGATTTTTTCAAAATCAAGTTTTAGCATAAATACTCTTTGATAAATAAAGCACTAGGATGCACATAAGCAAATACAAAATCATTTTTTTGATAATTTTGCTCTAAAAACTCACAAGTGCTAATTTGAGCTTCAAAGGTGCAAATTTCATTTTCTAATCTTATTATAGTGATGATTTGTCCTTGAAAAATATCAATGATTTTTGCATAAAAGGTATTTAAAAATGAATTTTCTAGGCTTTTTTTGCTAAGTAAGCATTCGCTACTTTTAAATGCCAACAAAACTTCTTGATTAATGCTTACTTTTTTATCAAGTTCTAAAGCAAGCATATATAATTTATGTTTTTTTATAAGAAATTCTACCCAGCTTATATTTTCATGATTTTTTATAGTATTTATCTTAGCTTTAATCATGGGATATTATAACCATAAGTTTTGAAAATTTCCTTAGCCTTTTTACTTAAAATAAAATCATAAAATTTTTTAGCTTTAGTATTGTCTTTACCATAAGAAGTAATAACAATGCCTTGATTGATTGGTTCATAAAGCTTTGGATCGATTAAAATGTAATTTTTTCCTTCTTGAAGTTTATAAGATTTTAGTGTATCTTCATGCAAAGCACTTGCTGCTACAAAACCCACATCAGCTGCTTTTAGTGTTTGAGTAAGTGCTTCTCCTATAGATTTTGCTTCAATGATTTTAGTTTTTACTTGCTCATAAATTTTTGTATTTTGCAAAGTTTCTATACTAGCTTGACCATAAGGAGCTGCTTTGGGGTTGGCTATAGTGATAATTTTTACTTTTTCTTCATTTAAGGTGTTTAACCCTTTGCTTAAATCCATTCTTACACTTAGTAAAGCTAAAGCTCCTTGAGCATAAATAACAGGTTTTGTGCTAGCAAAATTATCATCATATAAACTTTGTGCAAATTTCATATTTGCAGCCATAAATATATCAAATGGCGCTCCGTTTTTGATTTGAGAGACTAAATTTCCACTAGCACCTAAACTTACATTGATACTAATATCAGGATTTTCTTTTTGAAATTCTTTTTGCAAGGCTTTAAAAGCATAAGCTACATTTGCAGCCGCAGCAATATTTACATCAGCACTATATCCAAAAATACACAAAAAAAGTAGGGTGAAAATTTTTTTCATTTTTTGTCCTTTTAGTAGTAAATTTTGAAAAAATTATAGCTTATTTTTAAAAGCAAAAATAAATTTGTATTTTTTGCATATTTTCTAAGACTTATTTTATAGGCAAATAAAAATTTTTAATCTTTTTAAAGAATATTTTAAAAGTATTTTAATGTAAAAATTTATTTTAATTTTTGTATAATTTAAGATTTTAATTTATGAGATTTTATAAAGGAAAAAACTTGTTAAAATATATACTATGTTTGTGTTTGTTTTTGAATACTTTAGTTTTAGCAAATGACTTTGAAGATTTTGAACAAGAATATCAAAAAAAAGAAATCGAAGATAGCTTTTACACTTACAATAAAGCTATGAGTAAATTTAATTATGATCTTTATACTTATTTTTTAAGACCGGTTGCACTTTCTTATAAAAGTGTTGTTCCAAGCTTTGTAAGAACAGGAGTAAAAAATGCTTTTGATACCACAAGATCGCCTTTTAGATTTATCAATCATCTTTTAAGTTTAGAGTTTAGAAAAGCTGGCGAAGAATTTGGAAGATTTTGTGTGAATGTGATTTTTGGATTTGGTTTGCTAGATAGTGCGAGTAAAACTTCTCTAAAAAGTTATGAAGCTGATTTTGGAACAACTTTGGGTAAATGGGGAGTAGGTAGTGGACCGCATTTGGTATTGCCAGTTTTGGGTCCTTATAATGTAAGAGATGCCTTAGCTTTGCCGGTTGATTGGTTTATGGTACCTGAAGGATATATTGAAAATTTTTGGGTTGGTGTTGGTGTAAATGCTACATTAAAACTTAATGAATTGAGTTTTGAGCATGAAAAAATAGATGATATTTACCAAAATAGTGTAGATTATTATACTTTCATACGTGATGCATATGAGCAAAGACGCCAAGAACTCATCAAATCAAGGAGATAAAATGAAAAAAATTGTAGTATTATTTTTTAGTATAGTATTTGCTTTTGCTTTAAATTTACAAGATATTTCTAAAACTATGCAAGAAAAAATTGATGAGAGTTTAAAAATTTTAGATCAAAATAAAAATGACAAAAGTAAGGCAGCTGAGAAAATTTTTGCTTTGTTTGATGGTGTTTTTGATTATGAGCTTATGGCTAAACTTAGTCTTTCTGTAAGATATGAAAAATTAAGCGAAAATGAAAAAAATCAATTTAACAAGGCTTTTGAAAAAAATCTTAAAAAAAGTTTTACTGATAAACTTGCTTTATATGACTCACAAAAACTAAAAGTAATTGATTTAGAAGAAAAAAATAAAAGAGCTTTTCTGAAAACTTCTATGATAGTAGATGGCAAGGAAAATTTTGTAATTTTTAAATTTTATAACAAAAATAATGATTGGCAAATTTATGATGTGGATATTTTTGGTATAAGCATCATACAAACTTATCGCTCGCAATTTAAAGATGTTTTGCAAAATGGTGACTTTAAAACCTTGCTTGAAAAGCTTTCTAGTGTTGATTTTTCTAAATAATGCTAAGCAAAATTTTAAAAATTTTTCTTAATTTTCCAAAACTAACTTTGGGAATTACTTTAGTTTTTTGTATATTTTTTAGCTTTTTTATTAAAAATTTGAGCGTTGATGCAAGTGCTGAAAGCTTACTTTTAGAACATGATAAAGGGTTGAAATTATATAGAGAAGTTTCAGCGCGTTATGGTAATGATAACTTTTTAATGCTTGCTTTCGCTCCTAAAGATAAAGATATTTTTGCTAAAGATAATTTAGAAACTATAAAAAATTTAACTCTTGATTTAGAAAAAATTAATGGAGTGCAAAAGGTATTTTCTATTGCTAATGCACCTTTACTCACAAGCTCTAAAACAAAAGAATTAAAAGAGATTATTCAAAATATACCTAATATTTTTAGTCAAGATGTGGATATTAATTTAGCAAAAAATGAAATTTTAAACCAACCCTTTTATAAGAAAAATATCATCTCAAAAGATGGAAAAACTACAGGAATTTTGATTTATCTTGCACCTGATCTTGTTTATAATGACTTGATTAATTCAAGGGATAATGCAAAAAATGAAAATGAAAAAGAGCTTTTTAGAACTTTAATAAAAAAACATCAAGAAAGTTCAAGAGAATTTAGTGCAAAAAGACTAGAAGAAATTACTAAAGTAGTATCTAAATATAGCCAAAACGGAGACTTTTTACACCTTGGCGGTGTAGAAATGATCGCTAATGATATGATTAATTATGTAAAAAGTGATTTAAAAATTTACGGACTTAGCTTAATAGGGCTTTTATTTATAGCACTTTGGTGGTTTTTTGGCTCTTTGCGTTTAGTTTTTTTGGCTTTGGGAATTTGTGTGATTTCGCTTTTTACTTCAAGTGGGATTTTTGCACTTTTGGGTTTTGATATCACAGTAGTTTCTTCAAACTATGTAGCTTTGGTGCTTATCATCACAGTTTCTGTTGTGATACATTTAATCGTGCATTTTATAGAAAATTTGCACAAACACCCAAAAGCTAGTGTTTACAAGATCTTGCTTTCAACCTTACTTGATAAGGCAAGCCCTAGTTTTTTTGCTATTTTAACTACGGTTGTTGGTTTTTTAAGTTTTGTTTTTTCAGATATAGAACCCATCATCAAGCTTGGTATTATGATGAGTCTTGGCATTAGCGTGAGTTTGATCTTAGCTTATATTTATTTTGCAAGTATTTTGGTCTTAATGCCACGTTTGGAGTTTAAAAAACTTAATCAAAGTTCATTGAAATTTTTAAGTTTTTGTGCAAATGTAAGTTTAAAACATAGAAAAATTATCTATGGTATTAGTTTGTTTTGTGTGGTTTTTGCTTTATTTGGAATTTTGCAAATCAAAGTAGAAAATAGCTTTGTAAGCTATTTTAAAGATAGTTCTAGAATAAAACAAGGTTTGTTGATCATAGATAAAGAGCTAGGTGGAACCATGCCTTTAGATGTGATTGTCAAATTTAAGCAAAGTCCAAAACAAAACGAAAGTTTAGATGAGTTTGAGCAAGAATTTGATGATTTAGCTAAAGATGATAGGTATTTTTTTAGTAGTGAAAAAACAAGAATTGCTACTAAGGTTCATGAGTTTTTAAGTGCACAAAAATATGTAGGCTCTGTACTTAGTTTACAAAGTTTATTAGAGCTTGGAAAAAGCATTAATGATGGTAAGGCTTTAGATGATTTTGCTTTAGCGTTTTTATATGAAAATTTAGATGAGAACTTTAAAAAGCAAGTTTTAACCCCTTATGTAAGTGTAGAAAATAACGAGTTGCGATTTAGCGTGCGTATGCTAGATAGTGATCCAAACTTAAGACGCGATGTTTTTTTAAAACAACTTGAAAAAGATTTAAATGTGCTTTTGCAAAATGATAACGTAGAAGTTAAAATCAGCGGTATCATGCCTTTATATAATAATATGCTTCAAAGTCTTTTTTCATCACAATTTGATACTTTAGCTTTTGTGGTGCTTGTGATTTTTGCTTTATTTGTGGTGATTTTTAGAAGTTTTGTTTATGCTTTTGTGGCGATTTTGGCTAATCTCATACCTTTAGCTTTGGTATTTGGTTTAATGGGTGTTTTAAATATACCACTTGATATTATGAGTATTACCATAGCCGCTATTTGTATAGGAATAGGGGTTGATGATATGATTCATTATATTCATCGTTTTAAAGAAGAATTAAAACATAAAAGTTTAGAAGAAGCTATAAAGGCTTCGCATATAGGTATAGGAAGTGCGATTTATTATACTAGTGTTACGATTATCTTAGGCTTTTTAGTGATGATTAGTAGTAATTTTATCCCGACGATTTATTTTGGTTTGCTTACGGTTTTGGCTATGAGTTTGCTTTTGTTTGGTTCGCTTTTTTTGTTGCCAAGTTTTATTTTAAGTTATCATTATCTTAAGCAAAATTATAATAAAGCATAACCCAAAGCACATAAGCACCAAAAGCAATAAGCATATATTTTATAAATTGTTTCATATTACTCCATCTTTTCTAATACTCTTAAGATATAAGTAGCAAACATTAGAGCTTGCGAGCGGTGTGAAATTTTTAATTTTACTTGCTCATCTAATTCACCTAAAGTTTTATCAAAACCTTTTGGGATAAATAAAGGATCATAACCAAAGCCATTATTACCCTTTGGAGTGTCAATAGCAAGACCATGCATATATCCATGTGTGCTAAAATGTCCATACTTTGAGCTTATAGCTATGGCTGCAGTGTAAAAAGCTTTACTTTGGTGTAGGTTTTTTTCATGTAAAGCTTGAATGAGTTTTTTTCTATTAGCCTCATCAGTGCCTTCTTGAGAGTATCTTGCAGAAAAAATCCCTGGTGCATTATCCAAAGCCTCTACGCTTATACCGCTATCATCGCTTAAGGTAATAAATTCATCTTGTTTTTTATCTAAAGCATTAAAAATAGCCTTAGATTTTATCAAAGCATTTTCTTTAAAACTTGCACCATCTTCGATGATCTCAAAAGGAGTGATGATTTCGTTTAAGGCATAAATTTCATAAGTAGTTAAAAATTTTTTGATTTCTTCTACTTTGTGTGTATTAGAAGTTGCTAGAATGATTTTTAATTTTTTCTTCATAAATTACTCTTTTTATTTTAACTTTAAAAAAAGTTTATCAAAATCATAGTAAAATTATCCTTTATAAGGAGAGAAGATGTTAAAAACCGTTTTACCTTTGTCTTTTATCGTAGGAACTAGATTTTTTGGATTGTTTATAGTTTTACCGGTTTTAAGTTTATATGCTTTAAATTTAAAAGGAGCTAATGAGTTTTTAGTAGGGCTTTTAGTAGGCGTGTATGCCTTAACTCAAATGGCATTACAAGTTCCTTTTGGTATGATTTCAGATAAAATAGGACGTAAAAAAACCATGTTAATAGGACTTGTGGTATTTATCATAGGTTCTTTGGTGTGTTCATATGCTGATGATATTTATACGATGATGTTTGGAAGATTGTTGCAAGGAGCAGGGGCTATAGGAGCAGTGGCCACTGCTATGATAAGTGATTTTATCAATGAAGAAAATCGTGGCAAGGCTATGGCTATCATGGGTTCATTTATAGGGCTTTCTTTTGCGGCTTCTTTGGTGCTTTCTCCATTAATGAGTGCTAAATTTGGGCTTTCTAGTTTGTTTGATTTGAGTGCAATTTTGAGTTTGATTTGTATAGTGCTTTTATTTAGTGTTGTACCAAAAGAGCATACAATAGTACATGAAAATACTAAAACCCCATTAAAAAAACTTTTAAAAGAAAAAAACCTAGCCTTAATGAATCTTACCAATTGTATGCAAAAAATGCTTATGAGTGTAGCATTTTTAAGCATCCCTTTGGTTTTGGTGCATGAGTTTAACTACCCAAGTGAGAATTTATGGCATGTTTATGTTAGTTCTATGGTGCTTGGCTTTTTGGCTATGGGTTTATCAGGATCTTTAGGAGAAAAAAGAGGTTTAAGTAAAGAAATTTTACTTTTAGGTGTGGCATTTTTTATCATTGCTTATGTTATATTTGCCTTTTCGCATAATGCCTTAGTGTTTATGGTAGGTGTTGTAGTGTTTTTTATAGGATTTAACCTACATGAGCCTATCATGCAAAGTTGTGCGAGTAAATTTGCTAAGGTAAATGAAAAAGGTGCGGCTTTAGGTGTGTTTAATGCTTTTGGTTATTTTGGAAGCTTTTTAGGTGGTGTTGTAGGGGGATATTTTTTACATCATTTTAGCTTAGTTACTCTTGCTTTTATTTTGATAGCCTTGTCTTTGATTTGGTTTATCTTACTTTTATTTTTACAAAGTCCAGCTGATTTTAAAAATATCTATTTATCTTTAGAAACAAAACACGATTTAAATATGATTAAAAGTATAAATGGGGTTTTAGATGTATATAAAAACTCTAAATTTCTAGTGGTAAAATATAATAAAAAAATCATCAACGAAGAAGAACTTAAGTCTAAAATTTAGCACTACCCACTTAAGCACTTCTTTATAAATATAATATTAACATACATAAATTTTTATTAAAGGATTTATTATGTCAATATTTACTCCACGGGGGGGGGGAATCGAATAATTTTGATTTAACTCCTTCTTATAAAAAACTTTCAAAACAAATTCTTCTTTCAAATATAGTTGCATCTTTGCTCTTTTCATCTTCTTTTGCTTTACCTAGTGGAGGTAAATTTACTCATGACACTAGTGGGAGTATAAGTATTAATGGCAAAGAGATGAATATTGCAGGCAATAAACAAAACTCTATCATACAATGGGGTGGTGGTTTTAGTATAAATAAGGGTGAAAGTGTAAACTTTAAAGGTCAAGGACAAAACTACCTAAACATTGCTCATGGAACAAGTAAATCTACTATAGATGGGTTATTAAATGCAAGTGGTAATAATGTCTTTTTAATCAATCCTAATGGAGTAATCATTACTAAAAATGGAACCATCAATGCTAATCGCTTTGTGGCTTCTACTTCATCTATGAGTGATAATGATATGAAAGCATTTGCTGATTTAACCAAAGAGCAAGGTGCTTCTTTCTCTCCTATATTTAAACCACATAAAGCAGGTAATGTAGTGAATATGGGTAATATTAATGCTAATAATGTATTACTTATAGGGAATAAGGTAGATATACAAGGTGGTAGGTTAGGTAATGAAAAATCTACTACGCATTTAGTTGGAAAAAATGTATATATAGATGCAGATAGCACAAATTTAAATTCCACTATCAATGTAACAGCTACAGAGGGTGGCTATATACAAAGACAAATGATAAATTTTGCAAATGATGGTTATAGATTTGGAAATAATGTAAATATACAAACTACAAATTATACAGATTCTAGTGGCACAACTCACATAGGAAGCTCTAATTTCAAAAAAGCTCTAACCATAGGTAATATGGGTGATGAAAAGAAAAATGCTATAGAGTGGTGGCACTTTGCAAAAGGTTGGAATGAAGATTTAGGTGATATTAGAAATATAGATGAGTTTAGATTAGTAGGAAATATTGACTTTAGTGGTAATCAAGGTAAAGGTGTAGAAGGTAAGGACTGGCAAAACTATGCAAACTTTTGGGTGGACTTGAACGGTGATGGTGTAAAACAAGATAATGAATTTACTAATATGATAGTGGGCTATGGAAATTCCCGTAGAGCTAACAATAACAATGAGCCTTGGGTGTCTTTTTATAGTGCTTTTACTAAAACTTTTGATGGACAAGGATATACACTTAAAAATATTAATATAGATATACCTGAGTTACCAAATATTCCAAAAGGACCTGCTGCTGCAATAGGTATATTTGGATCAGCTATTGGTTCTACTTTTAAAAATATTAATATAGATTATCTTAAAGGGAGGGATTGTTGTTGGTGGTAAAGATATTTTAGATACTTATACTGGTGGTTTTATAGGGTTTACATGGGGTAATAATACGATAGATAATATTACTTTAAAAAATATATCAAAAATTGATGTTAATAGAAAGATGGGTAGTTATACTGGTGGTTTTGCTGGCGAAATTGCTGGAGATGTGTCTAATATTCATATAGAAAATATAGATAGTATTAAAAGTACTGTGTCATACGCTCCTATAAATTATACTGGAGGATTTGTTGGAAGTACCAGTGGAAGATATTCGAATATAGTTTTAAAAAATATAACAAATATTAGCCAATATAATTTTTATAAATCTCTTGTAGGAGGCACTAATATCGGAGGATTTGCTGGAAATGCCAATGGAGTATATAATAATATATATGTAGATGTTGGAAAGATTTATATAAATAAACATCCAGATAGAGGAAGTGCTGGTGGTTTTGCAGGTGAGTATAGAAATCACATGAATGATACTATTAACAACTCATATTTTTCCAATATAAAATTAGAAATAGATGAGTTTAGTGGTATTCCTGGTTATGGAGGAGGGGTAGGATCTTTTTTTGGGTATGTCGGATTAGATGTTTATGATTCACAGTCAATATCTTTTGAAGATATAGCAATAAAAATTGGCATAAGTAGCACAAGTAGTTTTATTGGTGGATTACATACAGATAATATAGCCGACTTTTCAAATATTTATATGTATTTTGATCAATTTTCAAAAAATCCATTTGGAGGTAAATTTTTTAATGATTTTTCTAATTCAAAATTTACCCTATCCAACATCCACATCTACCACCATGAAAACGATTTAACCAACGCAACTGCCGATCAAGCTTACTGGAATGATTTTAATAAAAATGGTTATGTTTCAGATAAAATAAACATTCACACCTATAATGATAATACTCAAGAAAGTGTTTATAAAGACTTTTTATCTAAGGCAAATACTATAGAAAAACCTAATATAACACCACCATCTAATCCAACAGATCCTACTAATCCAAGTAATCCTGATGTTGTTTTAGGTAGTGATGATGTAATTAGCAAAGAAGATTTAAACCAATGGCTTGATGAAATATTTGCAGGAAATTACTGGGTAGATATAAAAGATCTTGATAAAATTCATGGCCTAAATGAAAGTATCATTCAAAGTATATCTTTCTTAGAAGCTTTATATGGTCAAGAAGGTATGAAAGATATATTGGAAAAATTCCATAATGATTATAAAACAGCTTATTCTAAGTATGAGGAATTTAAAAACAATAAAGCAGAACTTTTAGCTTTTATCAATGAAAAGTTAAAACCTTTAGTAGAACACTCTAATAATTCTCTAAAACAACTACTAACCAAACAAAAAGAACTTGATAGTGTTGTTAAAGCTTATAATGCTTATGTAGAATTAATCAATAAAGGTTTAGCAAGTAAAAATGATCAAGAATTTAAAACCTTAGAAAATAAATTAAATTCTTTAATGAGTGAAAGTCAAATTCTAGCTAATAGTATTTCTAATAATCAAATGCTATTAGAAAAATGGCAAGGAAAAACAAATACTGATTCTAATGGTCATTTTACTATCAAAGGTGCCTTTGCTAATGCTATATTAAATACAAATCCTGACTTAAAAGAAATAACTGGAGATGGTGGAAGTATAGATGATCCAAACAGACCAGAACTTCCCGCAACAGATCTAACCTTCGAACAAACTGCTTCACTTAATCTAATAGGTAATAATAGCTTAGAAGAAGAGGAAGAACAAGAAGAAATAGAAGAAGCTTCTATGAATCAAAGAGGTAAAACCTGCATAGTAAGTGATAATTATAAAACTATGAATCCTTGTGTGGTTGGAAGTTTTTAATAATCTATACTGCTTTGGCAGTATAGATTATAGGAAATGCTTTTCTTTTAAAATTACATATAATTTTAAAGTTGAAATAAAAAAAGTCAAAATAGCAGGCCCGAGGATAATACCCCAAAAACCAAAGCTTGAAATTCCTGCTATCATTGCAAAGAAAATTAAAAGTTCGTTAATTTGCGTTGGAATTTGAACAAGTTTTGTGTTGATCCATTTGATGATATAAGGTTTTACTAAAGTATCTGCAATAAAAGATATCATTACCACACTATAGATGAAAATTATCAAAGCACCACTTAGGTTGTTGTTTGCAAATTCATATAGCGAAACAGGCACATAAACTAAAGCTCCGCCTACTACAGGTATCAAAGAACTAAAGCAAAATAATATCCCCATCAAGATAGCATCATAGCCATAAAATTTCACTATAATAGCAAAAAGTATCCCTTGTAAAATAGCATTTAACACCATAGAGTAAAACACAACAGACATTACATTACTCACTTCGCTTAAAATGCCTTGTGTTTCTTCTTTTTTCATAGGTACTATGGTTTTTATATAGCCAATGAGTTGGGCTCCATAAAGATTAGCAAAGAAATAAAATACGCAAATTAACACCATATCGGTTAAAAATTTTGTACCAAATTTAGTTGCACTTGAAAGATAGGTTAAAATGTTTTTGGAGATGGAATTTAAATCAATACTTGCTAATGCTTCTTTGATTTTAGGCTCTATAAAACTTAAAGACTCAGGTAAATGTAAAGAATAATTTTTAAAATACTCTATGGTATTGTGAAAATAGCTTATGTCAAAACCTTTTGCAGCTTTTACTAGTTCGATGATGGCATAAACAAAAGGTATAAAAAACAAAGCTAACATAAAAGCGGTAGTAGCAGCAGCTGCGACAACTTTTTTGCCTTTGAAGATACTCAAAAATTTAACATTAACATTTGAAGTAGAAACAGCCATCAAACTTGCTATGGCTATATTCATCAAAAAAGGTTTAAATAAAAAAAGCACCCAAAATAAAATGATTAAAATAAAGCTAATCAAGAAAAAGTTACTACTTTTCATCAAATAAACCTTTGTTATATTTTAGTTTTAACACATCAAAGCTTTTTAAACTCGCGATACGACCTTTGGCTGTTCTTTCTATATAGCCATTTGCTAGTAAATATGGCTCTATCACATCTTCTATAGTATTTTCATCTTCGCTTAATGCTGCAGCTATACTTGAAAGTCCTATGGGTTTTCTTTTAGCTTCAGTTAAAAGTTCTAAATACCGCAAATCCATCGCATCAAAACCAAGCTCATTTACCCCTAAAGAATCAAGTGCTTCTTTAGCTCTTTTTTCGCTAATGATTTCCTCATCATTAACATCAGCAAAGTCTCTTACACGCTTAAGTAATCTTAGTGCAATCCTTGGGGTGGAACGACTGCGTTTGGCTATTTCTAAAGAAGCTTTTTTTTCACAAGTCTTATTAAGCTTTAGGGCTGCTTTTTCTAAAATGATAGCAAGTTCTTCATTTTTATAAAATTCTAAGCGAAATTGCATACCAAAGCGATCGCGTAAAGGATTGCTTAGCATACCTGCTCTTGTAGTAGCACCAATGAGTGTAAATTTAGGCAAATCAATTTTTATCGTTTGTGCAGCAGGACCGCTACCGATGATAATATCAAGACGAAAATCTTCCATAGCAGGATAAAGCACTTCTTCTATGGCAGGACTTAAACGATGAATTTCATCGATAAATAAAATATCCCCCTCGCTAAGGTTAGTTAAAATCGCAGCCAAATCTCCGCTTTTTTCTATCATGGGTGCAGCAGTAGTTTTGATATTTGCATTCATTTCATAAGAGATAATGTTGGCTAGAGTTGTCTTACCAAGCCCTGCAGGTCCACTAAAAAGGATATGATCTAGGCATTCATTTCTTTTTTTAGCAGCTTTGATAAAAATTTCTAAATTTTTTTTAATATTTTCTTGTCCTATGTAGCCATCAAAATTTGAAGGTCTAAGGCTTGTTTCATAAGTTTCATCAGGGGAGAATTTTTCAATCTCTACAATTCTATCCATATTTTTTCCATTTTATTTTGTAAGAAATTTTAATTTTATCTAAAATTTGCTAAAATAAATATTTAAGCTTAGATTATAGAAGTTTTTATGGGAATTTTAGAGCAATTAGAGTTAGATTACGAGCTTGAAGAAATCGAGCGTTTTTTGTATTTTTTTAGAAGTCTTTGTGATGTTTTAGAGCCTTTGATAGTAAAATTAAGCAGTGATGGCTTAAAGTACAAAGAAGCTTTAAAAGACTTAGAGCAAAACATCCACAATGTAGTTTGGGCTGCTAAAAGATTAAATTTAGATGAAATTGTAAATTTTTGCACATTTTGTGAAGAGATTATGCAAGAAGCAACTAAATTTGATGGTCCTGCTAGTGATGAATTTGTAGATTGGATGTTTTTAGTAGGTGAACAGCTTGATAGATATTGCAGTGATTATGAAAAAAATGCTTCTTTTTTAAGTGTATTTAATCCTCAAATTGCAAATGTTCCTGATAAAATTTCTAAATAATGGGGACGACTTGGCTTCGACAGGAGTAGAGTGGCCTTGGTGGCATGTCGCTTTGAGCAAAGCGTATAAAGCTCAAATTAAAATTAAACGCAAACAACGTTAAATTTGCTCCTGCTTACGCTAAAGCTGCGTAAGTTCAGTTGAGCCTGAATTTTAAGTGATACTATCTAGCTTAGAATTTGGTCATTTTTGATAGTGTAGATTGAAATTTGACAAGTTTTGATTGAAGTTAAAGTCTTAGTCTAGCTTAAAATTTTGGAAGGTGAGTTTGGCTAGATGAAATTTTCACCTTTGCTAAGCATGTAGATGCCGTGGTTGTTTTATTTTTGGACAGGGGTTCAATTCCCCTCGTCTCCACCATAAATAGCTCTCATTTTATTTTTATGTTTATATTAAAAATTCATCAAAACTACTAACAAATTTATCATTTATCTTAATGTCTTTATTTATAAAAAATGGCAAAGACTGAAGAGTTAAATCTTTATTATATTCAGTAGATATTATTTTTCCTTTTAAAGTTTCTAAGAATTCTTCTTTCCAGGTATCTTTTGCTCCAGCTAAATACTCTCCTTTTATTTCTATAAAACATTGTATGCTTAAAAAATTATCATCATCTTTATTTTTCTTACCAAAGAAAATAAAATCAGGTTCAAATCCCATTGCATAAGTAACTTTATCTTTTCTATTATCGTAAATTTTAAATTCTTCAAAGCCTTCATTTCTTATAACAAACCATTTAGAAAACACTTTATTTATCTCATCTTTTTTATTTTCTATAAAATTTAAAAATTCTTTTTCTAAATTACTATCAAAACAAAAAGTTTTATGATAAAGCCATTCAAAATTCATTTCTTCAAATTTATCATTATTTTTAAATACTACTTTATTACCTATATTAAATTTATGAGTTTGAAACTCACTTACTTCATATTCTTGTTTTATTCTTTGTTTTAATGATTTGAAATTTTCTAAAACATATTTAGCTATTTCAAGATTATTTTCTTGATTAAATTTTTGTTTTTTTGAAAAACACACATATATATCTTTTAAACAATTTTCTATAAAATCTTTTTTACTTTCAAAATTAAAATTTTCATTTATATTTTTAAAATCAACCCCTAATATATTCATTGCTTTTAAAAAATATTTATTATCTATATTATCTAGTTTTGAAAGTTTTTGAAGATCATATTCTTCTTTTATTTCTTCAAATTTCTCTTCACTTTCTTTTATAGAATTTGAAAAATAAGGAATTTGCAAACCTTTTATTTTTTGCTCCATCTCAATTCTTGTAATACTAAAATTTTTCAAATCACGCTTTTTAATTCTTTTATTATTAGCACAATAAATTTTGCTATTTTTAATAATCTCTTTTATTTTTTCATTTACTATTAAATCCACGCGCTTTTTTTCTTCTTCAAATAATAATCCTTCTTTATTCATACTTTCATTAAGATTTTTAATAAATTCTACATCATTTCTAGTGTGATAGCTTAATCTTTCTAATGCATTTAATTCATTATCTAAGTCATTGTCAAATTTTCTTCTAAATTTAAACTCATCGTCAAAATAAAACAAATCGCTTTTGAAAGGATAATATCTAGCACCTCTTCCTATAAGTTGTGCTTCTTTAGTGGTTATAGCCTTACTTGATTTTTTATTTCCAAGCCTAACTATATCAAAAAGATTTAAAACATCCCAACCTTCATTAAGTTTATCAACGCAAAAAATAACTCTTATTTGATTATTTTTATCTTCCAAACTATTAAGTAAAATTTGATTTTTTTCGAGTTCTTTATCGTCATTTGTATTTAATATAAAAAGTGGTTTAAAATTGTTTTTTAAAAAATTTACAATAGTTTTTGCATAAGTATTTTGATATTCTTTTTTAAAAAACTCTAAACTTTTATTTAAAAGATCACTTTCTTTGTTTATATTTTTATAAAAATCTTCTATATGCAAGCTTTCTAAATTATCTATAAAATCTATAAATTTTTCTTGATTTTGCATAGATTCTTTTATAGATTCACTTTTGAATAAAATAACAGGTTTTAAAACTATATTATATTTTTGAGCTAATAACTCTCTATAAAGACTACAAAGTACTGCTCCTAAAAATCTATATTCTAACTCATTATTATCATATTTAACTAAAAATATGCGTTTAGAGTATCCATCTTTACAAAATTCTTTTAAAGTATATTCATAAATAATTTTATCTTGATATTTTTCTAATACATTAAATTCTTGCGGAATAGTAGCACTAAATTCAAATAATAAATTTTCATTATTACTTTCATAAGCTCTTTTTACAATAGCCTCCCAACCTTCTTTAATCTCATTTTCATTTTTATTTTTAGTATCACTATTTAAATGATGAGCTTCATCGGCTAAAAATACAAGCTTTTTATCTTTTAAATCTTCAAAGCTTAAAGAATTTTCTCTTTCATTTTTAAAAAGAGAAAATAAAGCTTGTATAGTTGTAAAATATATATTGATACATTCATCTTTACTTTCAAAAAGATTGTTAATGATGTTAATTTCTATATTTTTAGAATCTATATTTATATTTTCTTTAAAAAGATATTTGCTTGAATACTTGTTAGCAAAATTTGCTTTTGTTTTTTCTAAAATAGAAGTAGAATTTACAAAAAATATAAAATCTTTATAACCTTTTTTATAACAATCTAGCATTAAAGCCGCCATTATAAGTGTTTTTCCACTTCCTGTTGCCATATTAAACATTAAATGTCTTTGTTTTATGCTATCAAAATTTGCATAATAATACTTTAGAGCTTTTTCTTGATAAATTCTTAATTCTTTTGATAAATTCTCTTTTACATAAAAAGGAATTTCTATTTGTTCTATGCCTCTTTTTCCAAATTCTTCTTGTAAAAGCTCGTGTAGTTTTTTATTAAACATTTTCATCACCATAAAATATTTCATTAAGTTTTATTGTTTCTTTAGACAAGGCATAATCTTTATCTTTTATATCACCATATAAAACATAATCCATATTATAATCTAATGCTAAATTTAAAATTTGCTTTTTATCTTCTAAGCTTAACTCTTTAAAATCTTTATCTTTTAAAATTTCATTTATATCTACTCTATAATCTAAAAAAGCTTTAGTTTTTAACTCTTGATAAATACTATCTAGTTCTTTTTCATCATTTAAATTTTTTATTTTTTCTTTATAAATTGCATTAAGTGGCATAAGCTCAGCATAAACAAAGCTCCCACCACCTTGCCATTGCACTGCCTTACTAATACCACCTTGTTCACCCTCTATGACTTTTTTAAGTCTTTCTTTTGTAATGTCTTTTATATAATCCATTTGCTCTATGCCTATCCATTTGCGTTTCATTTTATGTGCTACTGCTAAAGTGGTGCCACTTCCTGCAAAAAAATCCATTACTATGTCGTTTTCATTTGTGGAAATTTCAATTATTCTTTGAAGTAAGGCTTCAGGTTTTTTACCATTTTTTAATGTAATTTGCCCTTCGTTTGATATGCCCTGCCAAAAATCATCAGTAAAAATATTTGTTATATAATCCAATTTTATAAGATATTTATTTTTTTTATCAATTTTTGAAAAATTTTTAAGCATTAAAACATCTTCATTTTTATAAATTAATTTTTGCTTTCCTTCTTGTTCAATAATAAATAAATCACTATCTATATTGCTTAAGCTTATAATATTTCTTATTTTACTCTCATTATAATTAGGTGCAGTTCTAAATATATAATCTATATTTTTATAAAAAAAATCTTTAGTTTTATTATTACTCGGTATATTACTTATATCATAATCTTTTTTGTTAAGATAGTATATATTTTCACTTTCAGAAAGTTGTATCTTTTTTGATAAATCAAGTTTTAAAAATATCTTATTATAGTTATTTTTAGTTTTATCAACATCACTTCCTATAATAGAAGTATCAATTTTCAAAACCTTAAAATTCCACATCAATTTATTTTTCGTATAACATAATATATATTCAGCACAATCAAAAAATGCTTTTTTTCCGCTACCAACACCACTAGGTGATTTTACCTTACAAGTAATAGTATTAATAAAATTATCTCTTCCAAAAATTTCATCCATAAGCACTTTTAAATACGCTTGCTCATTATCATCACATTGCACAAAAATCACACCATCATCTCTTAAAAATTCTCTAGCGATTTCTAAACGATTTTTCATAAAAGTAAGCCAAGTAGAATGATTAAATTTATCATTGTAATTAAAACTATCATTACCTGTATTATAAGGTGGATCAATATAGATAAGTTTTACTTTATTTGCGTATTTACATTTTAAAGAATGTAAGGCTAAAAGATTATTTCCCTTAAGAAGTAAATTAGTATCTAAAAGTGAATTTTTTAAATCCCCCCCCCCTATGAGCTTAAAGCCACACAAAGCCTTTAGAGAAAATAAAACATCTATTTCATCACGAGCTAATATTTCATTAAAAAATATTTCTTTACTTTTTGTCTCATCTTTGCTTTGTCCGCCTTTTATAACACCATCTTTAAAAGCAAAATTTAATACTACTTCGTTATTTGTTTTTAAAAGAGATTTTGTTTTATTTGCAAGTCCTATTTTGTTAGCATAGCTTGTGAAACTACCACTTAAATTTTTAAGATCTAAAAATGTTAAAAATTCATTTATTTTAAAAATCAAAGCTTTTTTATTAAAAATAAAAAATCTACTTTTAAATTCTTCTTTATATTCACTTTCTTCTAAAAGATAATCAAATAATTTCTCATCATAATTTTGTGCTAAATTTCTAACTTGTCCTAAAGTTTCAAAGCGTTCTTGCAAATCTTGCAATAATTTATCTTTTAGCATTTATTTCCTTTTTTAATTGACTATAGTTTATTATATAAAAATTGCTCTTAAAAGCGGAGAAAATTAGAGGAAGCTAAGAAAAATAAAGTTTTTATGGGATTAACCATAAAAACTATTATACAAATAAAGAATTCACACTTTCATTGTGATAAACCCTACGTATTACCTCACCAAAAATAGGTGCTACGCTTAGGACTTTGATTTTATCCATTTGTTGTTTTAAAGGTATGGTGTCAGTTACTACTAGCTCATCTAATACGTCTTTAGCTATCCTTTCATAAGCTACACCACTAAGCACAGGGTGAGTACAGCAAGCTATAACAGACTTTGCACCTTTGCTTTTAAATACTTCAGCGGCTTTTACTATGGTTCCTGCTGTATCGATGATATCATCTACTAAAATCACTTCTTTATCTTTTACATCACCGATGACATTCATTACTTCGCTTTCATTGGCCTTTTCGCGTCTTTTATCTACTATAACTATATCAAGTCCTAAAGCTTTTGCTACGCTTCTAGCTCTTGCAATACCACCTATGTCAGGACTTGCAATGATAGGATTTTTATAGTTTTTATTTTTGATATAATCATTAAAAATAATACTTCCATAAAGATTATCCACAGGTATATCAAAAAAGCCTTGAATTTGTCCAGCATGTAAGTCTATGGTAGCTACTCTATCTACTCCTGCTGATTCTATAAGATTTGCTACTAATTTTGCTGTAATTGGTACTCTGGGGCTTGCTTTTCTATCTTGTCTAGCATAGCCAAAATAAGGGATAATAGCAGTGATAGAGCTTGCACTTGAGCGACGCAAAGCATCAGTCATGATTAAAAGTTCCATGAGATTGTCATTAGTTGGAGCACAAGTACTTTGAATGATAAACACATCTTTACCGCGCACACTCTCATCTATTTGAATGCTAATTTCACCATCACTAAAACGCTTTACACCTGCATTGCTTAGAGGTAATGAAAGGTATTTTGAGATTTTTTTAGCAAATTCTTCATTTGCTGAACCAGAAAATATTTTATATCCACGCATATATAAGCCTTAGAAAGTTTTTTGTGATGATATAAAAAGTTTTTTAAAAATACAATAAAACATATCAAAAGCCGTGTAATCTTTTTAAATCTGCATCAATAGGAAATTTATTTCCATCTTTATCTACGCTTACATAAGTTACTATAGCTGAAGTTACATGCATACAATACACACGACCATATTCATTAGCTCTTTGAGTAACTACTTCTACTTCTACGGTTATAGAAGTATTGCCTGCTTTGATGATTTTTGCATAGCAAGATACTAAATCTCCTACGAAAATAGGTTCTTTAAAAATGATTTTATCTACCGCAACCGTAACAACTCTTTGTGGAGAGAGTTCTCTTGCGGCAATGGCTCCGGCTAGATCAATTTGTGACATGATCCAACCACCAAAGATATTACCAGCAGGGTTTGTATTGCTTGGCATAGCTATAACTCTTAGCTTAGGTTCTCCCATATCTTTCATACATTCTCCTTGTGTTTTAAAAAAAACATTATAATTAAGTTTTAAAAATAAAGAAAGGTAAAAAATGAATGATTTTAAGCAAATAGCAAAAATTGTGAAAAATAGGAAACAAAATATCAATAGTCTTTACAATATACTTCAAACTAATCAAAGTCATCCTTTGATAGATAGGGCTTTAGAACTAGCTAACCTTGAAAATGAGAAAAGCAATGTTTTGGCAATGTTGCGTCGTTTGGTGGATTTAAAAGAGGAAAATTTAGTCCAAGAACTTGAGAAAAAAGGTTTGAATGAAGATGAAATTTCCCAAATAAAATATAAAGTTTTTTCTTTAGTAAGAGCCTTTTATGAAGTAGAACATCAAGATTTAATCGATGAGATAAAAAGTAAAAATTTACTTGATGAGTTTTATTTGGCTTTGGTTCAAGGTGTGCATAATATAGGCGTAGTGATGAATTCTTTTGAATTTGTTTGGAGTAAACAAATTTTAGATACAAATAATAAAATCTTAAAAGAACAATTTCCAAATTTAAGTGATGCATTGGAGTTTTTAAAGCAAAATGAGCTTTATCAGCTTAATCAAGATGGTGAAATTTGTGAAAGAAGTTATGGGGCTTTAGTGAAAATAGGAACTCTTTGGAGATTTTTACCTTATGCAAAGGCCTTTGAAAATGAAGTTTTAAAGCTTGAATATGAGTTTGATAAACTTTTAGAAAAACTAAGAAATTGTGCACTAGATGATGAAAAAAATGCTTATATTGATTATATAGAAAAATTAAAATTTGCTTTTTGCGAAAAAGATAATAATGAAGTAGTTAAAAAATGGCAAGAGGCAGAACTTGCATGGATGAAAGTAAAATGTCCATTGCAAATTGGTCACCCTTTGGAATACTATGAAGACTCTTATACGCATGCTGTGGCACTTGAATGGGATATACGTTTAGAAGATGTGAGCGATTTTAATGGGAGTGAGTTTAAGGATAAAATCAAAGAAAGCTTTGCAATGGTGTATGCAAATTTAGATGAAGAAGATGAAGCTTTGTTTGATGAGGTAAATTTTAATCTTGAAAAAACACAGCTTTATATTTGTATGCCTATGATTTTTTATGGGGCAGAGCTTAAAGGGCTTTTTTCTGCTCAAGTAGTGCCAAATGATGAATATGTAAGCAATATGGCAGGTAAAAAGATCTTTGCTTTTTTAAATTATGTTTATGAAAATGCAAAAACTAAACCTTTTATGAAACTTTCTTCTATGGTGTTTGAAAAAGAATTTTTAGATTATGGTAGAGAAATTTTATTTTATAATGAAAAATTATGGAAAAGAATTTATGAAGTTTCAACCATAGGCCATGAGTTTGGGCATATTTTCTTTGTGGCAAATGATAGCGAAAAGAAAATGAATGAAAGTGGTGTGTTTAAAAATATAGAAGAGTTTAAAGCTACTGCAGGTGGGCTTGTGAATTTCTTTTTACATGAAGAAGATGATTTAAAACTTCCTGTATTTTATGAGCTTATTAAAAGAGCTATAGGTTTGATCGCTTGGCAAAGAGTAGAGGAGGTTAAGCCTTATTATACCGAAGGTTTGATTCATTTGTCTTTATTGTTTAAATCAGGGGTACTATCTTTTACAAATGAGAAATTAAACATTAAATTTGATGAGGAAGCTTATGAGGCCTTTAAGGCTGTGTTTATGCAAAATTATTATAAGCTAGCAAGACATTATATGCTAAAAGAAGATGCTAAAAATTATTTAGATGAGTTTTGTGTTTTAGAAGATGAGGTGTTTTTACCACTTGATGAGGAGTGTAAGGAATTTGTAAAATACTACTATGAATTACACAAGCTTTATGGTAATGAAATCGATGAAAGCGGAGAGTTTGAAAAATACTCTAATGCAAAATAAAATTTAATCAAGAAGAATTTAACTTTCTTCTTGATATTTACTATTTTCTAATTCTTTTTCCATATCTTTTTGTGTTTTTAAAATAGCTTTACTAAAACCATTTAACACTGAAAATGGAGCAAATTGTGCTGCTCTTTTTTCTCTTGACATTGGTGGGAATTGTTTTGATTTTTGATATTTTATATCTATTATATCTTTATAATCATCACGCATTATGACCTCCTATTAAAGAAGCAATTTCTTTGGTTTCATTATCTAAACTCGAGGCTTTTAAAATAGCCTTTTTGCCAAATTTTTGCATGATTTGAAGTCTTGCTTTTTGGAGTTTTTCTTCTTTTGCAAGTTGATTTTTTTCTTGTAAAATTGCATTAAAATCACTAAATAAATTTAATTCTTGATAATTTTCTTGTGGTTTATCTGTGATATTATTTAAACTTAGGCTAATTTTTCTAACGCTTAAGTTTTTATTGCTGATTTTGTAAAAAAGCTCCAAGGATTTTTTATTGATGATTTTTAAAGAATGAGTGAAATTTTCTAAATTCATACTTCCATGAGCATTTTTAGGTATGATTCTTCCATAATTATCTTTAGTAATAGCTCCTTTATAAGAAGCTAAAAGGTTTGAATTTTCTAAATTGCTTTTATCATATTGTATATCTAGCGTGATATGGTTTGTTTTAAGGTTATTTTGTATAAGTTCAAGTACTAAATGATCGACAAGTTCTTTTAAAACTTTTATTGCTTGATTATTATCGTATGCAAAAGGTAAAACCTTGGCCATGACTTTAGAATGATTTTGTGATTTGTAGTTTTTAATATCTTTCATCGTGCAAGTTTCAATACCCCATGCATGATCAATTAAAAGTTCAGCATTAATACCAAAGTGTTTATAAAGTAAAGCTTCGTGTTTTAAAGAAAATCTTGCAAGATCTCCCATAGTGTGAATGTTTAAATTTGCAAGTTTTAAGGCAATACCTTTACCTATACGCCAAAAATCTTTTAAAGGCTTGTGTTGCCATAATTTATATCTATATAATTTTTCATCTAAAAAGGCTATAAGCAAACCATTTTCATCTACTTTTTGTCTTTTAGCAAGTATATCCATGGCAATTTTAGCTAAATATAAATTTGTACCTATACCAGCTGTTGCGGTGATTTTACTTGTGTGTAAAACATCAAGCAAGATTTTAGTAAGCAACTCATAAGCTGAAAGTTTATATTTTTCAAGATAAGAACTAAGATCAATAAAAACTTCGTCAATAGAATATATGTGGATATCTTTAGCGTCAAAATACTTTAAATAAATGCTATATATTTTTGTACTAAATTCTATATAAGTAGCCATTCTAGGCTTAGCGATGATGTAATCTAATTCTAAATTTAAATCATTTTCAAGTTCTAATGTATTAAAACTTTTGGCCTTGAAGTGGTGTTTTTGAGTTTGTTTTAATCTTTCTTGGTTGATTGAGTGAATTTTTTGTTTAAACTCAAAAAGTCTTAATCTACTAGGTATATTGTAAACTTTTAATGCGGGGGAAACTGCCAGTATAATGGTTTTGTCTGTTCTTAACTCATCTGCTACAATAAGATTTGTTGTTAAAGGATCTAAATTTCTTAAAATACATTCAGCTGAAGCATAAAAAGATTTTAAATCAATAGAAGCATAAATTTGCATAGCATCAATTAACTTACCTTAAAAATTAATCAAACTTGATATGTAATTATATCAATAAAAATTGATAAATTAGATTGAAAGAAAATAAATTTTTATAAAAGTGGCGGACAGAGAGGGATTTGAACCCTCGAGACCCGTTAAGATCTGCACCCTTAGCAGGGGTGTGGTTTCAGCCACTCACCCATCTGTCCATATTAGAAGGGAAAGTATATCTTATTATTTATAAGATATACCTTAAATTTATACACTAAGATAAGCTATGATTAAAGTTATAATAAAACCAGCACTTAAAACAGCTATTTGTTTGCCTCTGTCTTTACGTATAGCTATAATTGTAATTAAAAGTCCTGAAACATAAAGTATTACCATAGCAAGTGCAAAGGCCAAACCAAGCACAGAAAAATACCACATTCCTTTGTCTTTATGAAGTAAAATCATATTTCCTAGTAAGCTTCTATCTTTTGTAATAATTTCGTAATTATTTTTATCTATTTTGATGATACTTGATGTATAGTTTATAGTACCAAGCTCTATGCCATTGCCTTCTTTATTAAGTTTTGGTTCTAAAGATGAAGGAAGTTTTAAATTATTTTTCTTTAAAAAATCAATTAAAAAGTCAGTTTCAGCACCTTCTTGAATAACAGCTTGAATTTTATAGCTTTGAATTTTGGCTCCACTTTCTCCATCAAAGCCTGCTATATAAGCAAAACCAGTAATTGCATATAAAAATGCTAATGGTAAAAAAAACAAACTAATATAAATATGAATTTGTCTGAATAATTTGTTTTTATTCATTTTTTAACTCCTTTTTGAAAATAATAAAAAGTATATTGTTAAAAAATGAAGTGAAAGTAAAATTAGTCTTTTTTAAATTTACGTGCTAGAGTAAAAAAACTACGTATAATTCCATAAAGTACATATAAGCTAGCAACAATCAATGCACTTTCTAAAAAATATAAATAAAGCATAGAAAATAAAATTACCAAAAGAATAAGTACTTTCAAAACATTTGCACGTTTTAGATCGATTTTTTTAAAACTCGGGTATCTTATATTGCTTACCATTAAAAAAGCTAAAAGTATTTGAATACACACTATCACTAAAGAAAAATCATGTAAAAAATCATAATATAAATAAGCACTTACCCATAGAGCACTTACAACTGCAGCCGTTGGTATAGGTAATCCTATAAAAACTGAAGGTTCATAAGTTCCTGTGGTGATATTAAATCTTGCTAAACGTATAGCTCCAAAAACTACAAATAAGCCTGCTATTAATGAACCAAAACGACCATATTCATAACCTATACTCATATAAAAAAGCATAGCAGGTGCAACACCAAAAGCTATTATATCGGCTAAAGAATCAAATTCAACTCCAAATTTGGAGGTAGAATTTGTAGCTCTTGCTACACGACCATCTAAGCCATCACAGATTAATGATAAAATGATATAAATCAATGCCCTATCAAAGTTTTGATTAATAGAAGCTATTACTGAAATGATTCCTAAAAATATGGAAGCAGCAGTAAAAAGATTTGGTAAAATATAAATTAGTTTAAAATTCATGGATTTAAATATCCTATCAATGCACCAATACGTACTTTATCATTTTCATTTATACAAATTCTAGTATCTTTTGGAAGTAATAAACTTACACTACCATCAAACATAAAACCTATACTTTGCCCATGGTTTAAATGATGACCAAAATCATCAATATGAGCTTTTCTATTTAAAGCTCCAAAAATTATACGTAAAGCCCATTGTTTACCTTTAGAGCGAGCTAAAAATAACATTCTTTCACTCATTAAATTTGTATTTTTCATAAATGGACATAAAAAAAGTCCATGTCTTACTCTAGTTTCTTCTATATCCATATCAAGTGGAGCTATAATATTTCCTTGAGAGAAAATATTATTAATAATTTGTACTTCTATGCATTCGCCAAGCTCTCTATATGAGCTTGTTTTAATGCATTTTATTTTTCCTTCTATAGGTGCCACAATAGTATTTGGATCTGCTATGTAATTAATTTTACTAACCCTAAAAAGATAGACAAAAAGTATAAAAATACACCATAAAAGCCAAGAAAATCCCCATATAAGTTGAGCTATTACAAAAACTATAGCTAGAAGTATGAGTAAATTCCAACCAGTTTTTGTAATAAAATTTGTTTTCATTAGTTTTCCTTAGTAGCTTCTTGCTCTTTTTCTTCTAAGCGTGTTGGAAGATTATTTTCTTCTTCATAATTTTTAATAATCTCTCTCACTTTAGTACCATCAATGGTTTCTTCTTCATAAAGTGCTTGCACCATTACTTCTATAGCGCCACTATAAGTTTTTAAAATTTCTTTTACGCCTGCATAGCGTTCATCTAGAGTTTTCTTTACATATTCATCTAAATCTTGTGCCATTTTATCAGAATAATCTTTGATGGTTTGCCCTCCACTCAAGAAAGTATTCCTTTGTTTTTCAAGTACCATTAAACCAGCTATTTCACTCATACCATACATAGAAATCATAGCTTTAATGATATCGGTTGCTCGTTCAAGGTCATTGCTTGCACCTGTTGAAATTTCTTTAATGAAAATTTCTTCAGCAGCACGTCCACCTAAAAGTACATCAACTTCGGCTAAAAGCTCGTGTTTTTGCATTAAAAATTTATTTTCTTCAGGAGTGTTAAGTGTATATCCTAAAGCCGCTAAACCGCGTGGTATAACAGAAACTTTACTTACTTTTTTAGCACCTTTTGTGGTTTCAGCTATTAAAGCATGACCACATTCATGGTAAGTTACGATTTTTTTCTCTTTGTCATTAATTCTACGCGATTTTTTCTCAAGTCCCGCTATAGCTCTTTCTACCGCTTCAACTAAGTCTTTTTGTTCCACATGTTTTTTAGAATCTCTACCTGCAAGTAAGGCCGCTTCGTTAATGATATTTGCTAAATCAGCACCTGCAAGTCCTGCTGTTAATCTTGCGATATCTTCTACTTTTACTTCAGGTGAAATTTTAACATCTTTCATATGAACTTTTAAAATATCGCATCTACCTTTAAAATCAGGTTTATCTACTAAAACTTGTCTATCAAAACGTCCTGGTCTAAGTAATGCTGCATCAAGTACTTCGGGACGATTTGTTGCTGCTAGAACAATTACCGGTGAGCTTTCGGTACCAAAACCATCCATTTCAGCTAAAAGTTGATTTAGGGTTTGCTCTCTTTCATCATTACCACCCATCATACCACTTGCTGCACGTGATTTACCTATAGCATCAATTTCATCAATAAATACAATAGCTGGAGCTTCTTTTTTGGCATTTTCAAACAAATCTCTAACTCTACTAGCTCCAACGCCCACAAACATTTCTATAAAAGACGAACCTGATACGCTAAAAAATGGCACATCAGCTTCGCCTGCTACTGCTTTTGCAAGTAAAGTTTTACCTGTACCTGGAGGGCCTACAAGCAAAAGTCCTTTTGGAATTTTTGCCCCAAGATTGATGTATCTTTCAGGATATTTTAAAAAATCAACAATTTCTTTAACTTCTTCTTTTGCCTCCTCAACACCTGCAACATCATTAAATTTAACCTTTGGTTTTTCTGAATTTACAAGTTTTTTAGAACTTCCTATACCAAGTATAGATCCGCCCATATTTTTTTGCATGCGAGAAGCTAAAAACATCCATATGCCAAAGAAAATAAATACCGGTAAAACCCAAGAAAGTAAGATGTCTATAAACCAATTACTTTCATTAAATGCACCATAAGAAACACCTTTTGAATCAAGTAAAGGTACAAAAGTAGCATCATTTGGAACTTTTTTAGTAAGGTATACCATATTTCCTGCTTTAGATACAGCTTTTATAGTGGTTTGACCTATATTAACTTGAGCAATTTGATTATTTTCAATTAAAGTTTTTAATTCAGAATAAGTAACTTTTTTAGTGTTTTCCCCACCCATAATGCCCATGCTACCATCATCAGAAAATCCTTTAAATAAAAGAATCATCACGATAGCAAAAATAGCAAAAATAAAAATGGGGTTTTTATTGAAAAAGCCATTATTATTTGAATTATCTTTTGAATCGTTTGGTTTTTTATTCATTATTTTGTTTCCTTTTTGTAAGCTAAACTCAACCATTCTCCTTTGTATTTACATTCTAACAAAGTTAGATCTTTGAATTTATCTTTAATTCTTTCTTCATATTTATTTAAGATACCAGATAAGATCAAAATCCCACCTTTTTTAGTTTTATCTTTAAGATCTTTCTCTAGTATGATTAAAATATCAGCAATGATATTTGCTACAACTATATCATATTTATGTAAGCTTTTATTAATAGAACCTACCCAAATATCATCAAATGAAACTTGATTTAATTTCGCATTTTCTTTGCTTGCAAGTATAGCTAATTCATCAGTATCACAAGCTTGCACTTTGGCTCCAAGTTTTGCCATGATGATGCTTAAAATTCCACTTCCACAACCTACATCTAAGCAAAATTTGGAACTATCTGCATATTTTTGTAAAAATTCTATACAAGTATAAGTACTTTCGTGATGTCCCGAACCAAAAGCTAAGGCAGGATCTATAATAATATTGATTTTGTCTTGTTTAGCTTCTTGCCAAGTAGTGTGTATATGGATATTGCCAATGGTTAAAGCTTGTATTCCTTTTTTATATTCTTCTATCCAATTTTTATTTTCTTTTTTTTCTAAAGTAGAATGAAAATGAATATGAGTATTTAAATTTTCACATAATTTTTGATGAAAATTTAGTAAGGCTGTTTGAATGAGTTCTAAGTCTTCTTCTGAGCGTATGTAAATACCATTGTCTTTTTCTTCTATGGCATCTATATCTAGAGAAAAAATAAGATCAAGGAATAAATCTAAATATTCCTTGTCTGTTTGAAAAAAAAGTTCGTAATAATATGTTTGCATAAAAACTTATAATCAACCTTCGTTTGTTCCTAAAACATCTTCAAGTTTTTCTTTTAATACTTGAGGTGTAAAAGGCTTTACAATATAGTTGTTTACACCCGCTTTTAAAGCCGTGATAACTTCTGCCTTACCACCTTCTGTAGTTACCATGATAATAGGCATATCAGTGTATTTTTCTTCCGCTCTTACTTTTTTTACTAGTTCCAAACCATTCATTTCAGGCATATTCCAGTCAGTAATTAAAATTTTAATATCATCATTTTGTGAAAGTAAGTCCCAAGCCTCAACTCCATGTTCGGCTTCTAAAACATCTTTATGACCTAATCTCACAAGAGTATTTTTGATTATTCTTCTCATGGTAGAACTATCATCAACTACTAATAACTTCACTTTTTTTCCTTTATTTTGATGTAATTACATAAATGTAATTGTATCGTTTTTATTTTTATTAATCAATTAAAGTATATATTATACCATTTTAAAATAAAATTAGAATTTAATTATTCTCCATTTTTATTATGATTAAACTCAGGTACAATTTCCTTTAAAACTTTTACAGGATCTTTGCTTTGGAGTAATTTCTCTATCTCTTGATTTAAAATTTTTAAATTTTTAATCTCACTAGTGGTGACAAAAATACTTTCGTATTGAGTTTTTAAGTCATCTTTGTGGATTAAAAGTTCTTCATAGAGTTTTTCACCTTTTCTAAGTCCGGTAATTTTGATTTCTAATTTTTTATTAGAAAGTAAAAGCATTTTTTTAGCTAAATCCATAATTTTTACAGGCTCACCCATATCAAGCACAAATAATTCTCCACCTTTTGCAATAGCAGCAGCTTGCAAAACAAGTTGTACAGCTTCGTCTACTAACATAAAATAACGTACTATATCAGGATGGGTCAGGGTAAGTGGTTCATTGGCTGCAATTTGAGCTTTGAATTTAGGTATAACACTTCCACTTGATCCTAAAACATTGCCAAAACGTACACAGGCTACTTCAAAATTTTTACAACTTGAGCTTAATGCATAAAGTTCACAAATTCTTTTTGTACAACCCATGATATTAGTTGGTCTTACGGCTTTATCTGTGCTTATCATAACGAATTTGGCAACTTTATAGGTTTTTGCAAGATCGATTAAATTTTTAGTACCTATGACGTTATTTAAAATAGCTGAATGTGGATTTTGTTCACATAAAGGTACGTGTTTATAAGCTGCAGCATGTAAAATCAAATCTATGTTTTTTTCTTGTAAAAGTCTTTCTAAAGCTTCTTTGTTTAATATGCTCATCATAATAGGTTCAATTTTTTCTTTATGCAAGCTTAACTCTTCATTGATTTTATATAAATTATACTCGCTATGATCAAGCATAATTAAGTGTTTTACACCAAATTTAATACACTGTTTGCAAAGTTCACTTCCTATAGTTCCGCCAGCTCCGCTAACTAAAACTACTTTATCTTTGATAAAATCAATCACGCAAGCATTGTCTAAGTCTTTTGGTTTACGAGCTAGTAAATCTTCAATACTTATATCTCTTGCTTCATTTTGTGTAAAAGAAAAAAGTTTTATATCATTAACACCATAAGCAATTAATTCATCAAAAAGTTTTTTTAATTCTTCTTGTTCGAGTTTTAAAGCAATAATAGCAGTATGAATACCTTCAGCGGTATATTTTCTAATAGCTTCTTTTTCTTCAACTATAAATTTATCACAGTAAGTACCTATTAAATTTTTACGCTCATCTACCACAGCTACAGGAAAAAGACCTAAACTTCCTTCTTTGGCTCCTTTTAATAAATGCAAAGCCTTTGAAGTGGCACCAACTACTATACAAGGGTGTTCCTCGTTGTATTTTGGCTTTCTAAAATCAACAATCATTCTTTTGCTAATGCGCAAACTTCCAATTAGCATACAAGATAGAACAAAGTCTATACCTATAACGCTTCTTGGAAAAGGATTGAAAAAATCATCATAAAAATAATAAATTACCAAAAATACAAGCTCAGCTAAAGCCAAAGCAATGACTAGTTTACGTGCTTCATTAAGTGAAAAAAACCTCCAAGCAACTTGATAAATTCTAAAAAAAGCTAGAAAAATGATTTTAAGTAAAATCAAAATCACAGCACTTTTAAACATACCTTCATAAAATTCACTTGGAATATCTGCGCTAAAGCGTAAGGAAAAAGATAAATAAATACTTATAACAAAAAGTAAAATATCAGCACCTAGGAAAAAACCTAGACGTTTGCTTTTATAATCCATCTTAGTCCTTTAAGGTGTTTAAGATTAAAATAGAAACTTCTTCTACATCAGCTTTGCTCATAGTTGTTGCACTTGGAAGACAAATTCCATTACTAAAGAAAAACTCGCTATTGCCATTTAAGTAAGCATTGCAACCCTTATAAAGTTCTTGTAAATGCATAGGTTTCCAAAGTGGACGACTTTCGATTTTATTATCTTTTAAAACTTGTATGATTTTTAAAATTTTATCTCGAATTTGAACATTTTTATTTTCACAAATACAATGTTTTTCATAAGTATTAAGTTTGCTTGAATCAAAATCAAGTAAAGCAGTACTTAACCAACGATTTGATCTAGTATTTTCAAGCTCATCTAAAAAAGTAAAAGTTCCATTTAAAAATTCTTTATACCAACTATAAATTTCACGCTTCTTGCTTACTCTTTCTTCTAAAACTTCCATTTGAGCAGTGCCAATTGCACCTAAGATATTACTCATTCTATAATTATAGCCATATTCTTTATGCTCATAATGAAGACAATTTTCTCTAGCTTGAGTGCTATAAAATCTTGCTTTTTCAAGATTAGCATGATTTTCACTTACAAGCATACCACCACCACCTGTTGTGATGATTTTATTGCCATTAAAAGAATATACTCCAAAATCACCAAAAGTACCCAAAGCTTTATTTTTATAAAAACTTCCCAAAGCTTCAGCAGCATCTTCGATTAAAAAAATTTCATTTTCTTTGCAAATTTGGACAATCTCATCCATTTTAGAAGCATTACCATAAAGGTGTGTTAAAATGAGAGCTTTTGGCTTTTTAGGACTTTCTTTAATAGCCTTTTTTAGTAAATTTACATCTAAATTATAAGTCTCATCACAATCAATAAATACAGGCGTAGCATTCATATAAGAAATTGGTGCTACTGAAGCTATAAAAGTAAAACTTGAAGCTAACACCACATCACCTTCTTTGATGCCTAAAACTCTTAAAGCTAGATGAATGGCTGCAGTTGCTGCATTTAAAGCAAGAGCATTAGAGCTTTTTGTATAATCTTTTATGCTTTGTTCTAGTGCATTAACAAACTCACCTAAAGGTGCTATGTAGTTACTTTCAAAAGCTTTGTGTATATATTCTAGTTCTTTTCCACTCATATGTGGTGCTGATAAAAAAAATCTCATTTTGCCTCCTTTATTTTTTTAGCAGGAATTCCAACATAAATGCCTTTAGAAGTTAAGTTTTTAACTACAACTGCTCCTGCACCCAAAGTTATATCATCATTTAAACTCATACAAGGAATAACGCTTGAATTAACTCCTAAAAAACAACGCTTTCCTATTTTTACATTTCCAGTTAGTTTAGCCCCAACGCTAATATGACTAAACTCATCTACAAAACACTCATGCTCAATCACACAAGCGGTATTTAAAATCACACCTTTTGCAATGCTTGCTTTAGCATTAATTACTACATTTGGCATGATTAATATACCCTCATCATCTAAAAAAGCACTTGGACTAATAATAGCACTTTTATGTATCAAATTTACTAATCTAAATCCATCTTCTTTTGTTTTTTTGAAAAGTTTTTCTCTAATAGAGTTTGCACCAATGGCAATAAACATATCGTGTTTTTCTAAATTTGAATGATATTTTAAGCCTTTATGATCATCTAGAAAAATGATTTTTTTATATCCTAAATTTCTAGCCATATCAGCACAGACTAAGCCATGCCCGCTAGAGCCATATATATAAATACTTTTAGTTGTGTCCATTGAATTTATCCGTTGTGGCAACTCCTTCTTTATTGACCCCGCTTCTTTTTAAGACTTTAACAATGGTCATGAAAAAGATTTTAAGATCAAACAAAAAAGAACAATTTTGCACATATTCTACATCATATTTAAATTTTTGCTCCCAAGAAATAGCATTTCTTCCATTAATTTGCGCCCAGCCTGTAATACCTGGTCTTACATTATGGCGTTTTTTTTGTTCTTGATTGTATAAGGGTAAATACTCTACAAGTAAAGGTCTTGGACCTATGAAGCTCATATCACCTTTGAGTACATTAAAAAGTTGTGGTAATTCATCTAAACTTAAACTTCTAATTAGCTTACCAAAAGGTTTTAAGCGTAATTCATCAGGAAGTAATTCTCCATTTTCATCTGTTTCATCACTCATGGTTTTAAATTTATAAATGTAAAAAATTTTTTCATTTAACCCAGGTCTTGCTTGCTTAAAAAGTACATTTCCTTGTACGATTTTTAAAACAATACCAATAAGTATTATAAAGGGTAAAAAAGTAACTAATAAAATCAAAGCCAAAAAAAAGTCAAAAACGCGCTTTAAACTATTTTTATACATTTGTAAAACCCCTATAAAATTCAAGATATTTCAAAGCTATGATATCCTCATCATAATTTTGTGCTCTAAGAAAAGCATTTTGTGCTAAAGTATTTTTTAGTTTTTCATCTTCTAGTAAAACTGTGATTTTTTCAGCTAAATCCTTACTATCTTTGCTTTTGCAAATTAAACCATCTATAGCATTATCCACTGCTTCAATGCAACCTTCAGCATCACTTACCACACATGCTTTTTTACAAGCTTGTGCCTCTAAAACCGTTCTTGGATAACCTTCTTTGTAACTTGGTAAAACAAAAACATCGCATAAATTTAATAAATGTGCAATATCACTTCTTGCGCCAAGATAGAAAACATCACTTGAGTTTAAAAAATCAAGTGGAGCACAAGATTTATTATTATCAACTCCACCTACTAAAACAAAATTTGCCCTATCTTTTAAAATTTGACTTGCTTCATAAAATTCTTTAATACCTTTATGCCAAAGTGCTCTTGAAATCATTAAAATAATGGGTTTATCAGGCATATTATGCTCTTTTAAAAAGGCTTGTTTTTCTTCTGTGCTAATTTTTAAAGGTAAAAATTGTTTTAAATTTAGCCCTACGGATTTGATGATTTTGATTTTTTCTTCTTTTAAGCCTAAATTTTTCATAAATAAAGCATTGCTTTCATTGACAAAAATAAAGCCATTGGCAAGTTTAAAAGAAATTTTATAAAGTAAATTAATGCTCATTCTTACTAATTTGCTTTTAAAATCGTCATCTATATAAAAACTTCCTAAGCCCTCGACTAAGCCAAAAGTGTATTTAATGCCCGCCATTTTAGCTGCTATAATACCTGTTGTATTGCTTTTGTGTGCACTTGTTTGTAAAAGATCTAAATTTAAATTTTTAAGTGTGTTTTTTAGGCTAAGTAGATTTTTAAAAACAACCAAAGGATTAACGCTTGATCTAGCTAAATCATAAAAGCAAACCTTATAACCTAGCTCTTGTAATTTAATAGCAAAATCATCTTTTGGAGTGATGATTATAACTTCATGATTGTTTTTTTCTAAAGCCCTAACGAGTGCAAGACGAAAATAATAAACACTCATTGCACTATGGGTTAAAATTCCTATTTTCATCTTTTTAGCCTATAAATTTTTGCTCTTGCATCATTAGTGATTTGTTCAAATAAATCTTGATTGTATTGATTTAATAAAAACATTTGTATATAAGCACTATTATAAAGACTTTCATCTAAAATCACAAAGCTTTTGTATTCTCTTAAAAAGAGCAAATAAATTTGAGCCTTTGAATCAATTTCATTATAATAAAATTTACCATTAGTGATTGATTCTATATCTACAAAAGCTTTCAAAGGTATGCTTGCGCCTTCTACTTTTAAAGCTCTAAAATCATTAATAATTTCTACTCCATTATCAAGCATAACCGAACCTGTAGTTTTATCTTGAGCTATGGCATTAGCTTGAGAGAAAAATAAACTTTTTTCTTGTTCTCCATTGTCAGGATTTGTATTTGCAAATTGAGCTACCACAGGCATGATGCGCAACATTCTATAAGGCATATAAATGTACACATTTCTTGTTTTGTTGGTATTAAATTTAAAATCTTTATCATTTAAGCTTTTTAAAAAATCTTTAGCACTTGTTTGATTATAGTCTTTAACCATGGCTTTTAAAACATCAGGATAATTTTCTTTAAAAGATTTTTCCGTGTATTCAACACTAAGTCTTGCCATGTTAGCTGCTGGAATTTGTTCTTTGCTTAAGACAAAAGATGAGAAGAAGTTATCTTTTCCCAAGTGTTTTCCACCATCAATTAAGGTTTTTACATCACTATAATAGCGTATTGGATAGCCATAATCCCACCAAGTAACAACATAATCTTCTCTTTGAGCTTTTGTTTTTAAATCATTTAAAATACTAGCCTCATAAGAAGTAAAAACAGTGGAAGATTTATAATAATAAATGTGCATTAAAGCAGGGCTTATACTAAAAAAGGCAATGAATATTAGTAGGATATTCTTATTTCTTAGACTAAGTTTTATTTGTTTTTTTTCTAAAAAATTAAAAAATGCATATAAAAAGTATCCAAAACCTAAAGCCATTACAGGTACTGCATAAATGGTAAATCTAAGTCCAGCTCTTAAGGCCATAAAACCTAATGCAAGCATAGGTAAGGCTAAAAGCATGCTTTTATGATCTTTGCAAAGTAGAATAAAACCTATTAAAGAAAGAATAAACGTTAAAACACTAGAGCTAATTCTTTGCATAAATACTTCAGGGTCAATGGTATTTACTTCCATAATGGTTTCATTGACATTAAAATATATAAAGGCAGCATCTTTTAAATTTTGTACATCAGAAGCTTTAAAAACATAAAATTTAAGTTGGTATAAAACAGGATCCAAGCCACCGCTTAAATGTAAAATTAAAATGCTAACAAAAATCAAAGTCCAAATCATGTAAAAATTAATTTTTTCTTCCTTAAAGGCAAAAATGGCAAATAACAATACAATCAAAGCAAGTTTATATTGCCATGCTAGCATACTTAAAGCTATAATCATCAAAGCAATAGCTAGATAAAAAATCTTTTCTTTTCTATGAAATACTAAAGTATAAAGACCAAAAAGCCCTATCATGGCAAAATTTAAAGAATAACTTGATGGATACCACCATAGATAAATCATAATAAAAATAGGACTTAAAAGCAAGGTGAAAATATCTTTTTTGATAGTTAGTCTTATAAAGCTAAGTAAAATTAGCATCGGTAAAACTAACACTAGCATATCTGTGTCATAATACCCACTCATAGTACGGTTATAATAACTATTTGCAATGCTTCCAAGTAAGGCTGCTATAAAGCCATAGGTGGTGAGTTTATACTCTCTTGCGATTAATATAATAGGCACAACAATCAAAGAAGCAAAAAAAGTACTCATATATAAAATAATACTTTCAAAGCTAAAAGGCAAAATGCTATAAAGCCAATAAGTCAAAGTAGAAAGTGAGCTTCCAAAATAAGATAAGTCATTAGGTTGATGAAAACCTGCTATCATATCTCTTGCACCTTCTGCAAAAGCATAGCCATCATTAGTTGTAATCATGAGTTGATCATTAAAGAAAAACTCATAAAACTCACTTGCCCAGGCTACCCAGTATAATCTACACAAAACACTAAAAGCAAAAGCTATAAGGATTAAAATACAAGTATATTTTATAGAATTATTATCAGTAAAATTTTGTTGCAGTTTCATTTCATGCCTTGTTGAAAAATTCAAATAATTGCTTTGCTATGCTAATTTTATCAAATTCTTTTGCACGCAAAAAAGCCTTTTGTCTGTATGAAGCTTTTAGTGCTTCATCATTACACATTTTTTCTAAACCTTCTTGCATGGCTTTTTCATCATCTACTTTTACTAAAAGTCCAAACTCATCATCTAAAAATAGCTCCCTTGCACCACTTTTATGATCAGTACAAAGCACGGCAGTATTGCAAGCTAGGCATTCGATTAAAACATTGGAAAAGCCTTCAAAACTTGAAGCAAAAGCAAAAAAGTCACATTTACTCATGTATTTATAAGGATTTTTATCAAAACCTAATAAAAAGACTTTGTTTTTTAAATTTAATTCTTCAATCAAAGCTAAAAGCTCATCTTTTAAAATACCCTCGCCCAAAATGACTAATTTTAAATCAGTTTTAACTTTTGCATAAGCTCTTATAAGCATGGTATGATTTTTGCCATGATCAAGCCTTCCAACGCTTAGTATAAAAGGATCTTTAAAGTCTATTTCTTCTTTGGATTTTTCTATGATGCTTTCTAAATCTATGGCATTGTATAAAATATCGCATTTTTTAGTTTCTATGTTGAAATTTTGTATTAAATCTTCTTTATTTCCTATAGAATTTGCTAAGATTAAATCTGCTTTGTTGTAAAGTTTTCTAATAAGAAATTTATTGATAAAAGAATTTAGATTATTATGCTTATAAATTACACTTGGAGTAGTGCATTCATTGATAATAAGGGTTGATTTAAGTCCTAGGGATTTTGCCATTAAAGCAATATAATTAGGTCTATTTAATAATACAAATTGCAAATTGATTTTTAAATCTTCACAAAGCTTTTTGTATTTCATGGCTAGTAAGGGTAGTTTTAAAAATTTGGCTAAATTACTTTCACTTGGACTTGATTTTTCAAGATAGTGGATATTAACTTCAGGAATATCATATGATATTTTATCATTCATTAAAATCAAATGTACTTCGTATTTTAAATTTAATACAGGTAATAGCGTGGATACAACTCTTTCAGCACCACCACTTCCTAAAGAATAAATAAAAATTGCTAGTTTTTTCATTTTAAACCCTTACTTCTTTGATTAAATCAAGCCATTTTTGCGCTACATTAGCCACTTCATAATCTTTACATCGTTCTTGTGCATTAAGTGCTAGCGTTTTTCTTAAATTTTCATCTTGCATTAAAAGGGTGAGTTTTTCGCTCAAAGTCTTTTCATCATCTAAATCTACCAAAAATCCATCTTTTCCATCATCAATTAAATCTTTATGGCCACTTATGTATTTAGTACTAATGCGTGCTACTTGATAATATAAACTTTCAAGTAAAACTGTTGGTAGGCCTTCTATGAAAGAGCAAAGGCAGATTATTTTTGCTTTCTTATAAAGTTCTTGCATATTTTCAACTTTACCTAAAAAATTAACTTTGATATTTAAATTCTTAGCTTCTTGCTCTAAATCTTGTTTTAATTCCCCATCACCTGCTATGAAAAAATTATATTGATTTTGCAAATTTATATCCAATTTTGCTATGGCTTTCAAAAACATAGAAGCATTTTTATTATGATCAAGTCTGCCTACAAAGATGATATTGTTTTCTTTTTCTAAATTTTCTTTAATGGGGCTAAAATGACAAGGATTTGGCATATTGATAACTTTTTTAACAAAGTTTTTATAGTAATTTTTATCATCATTACTTAGCACGGTTAAAGCGTTTGCATGAGGGAAACTTATACGGCGTAAAAACTTCCAAATTTTAGATTTTAAATAAGTATAAGAGCTATGTTCACTAATGATTAAAGGTGTATTTGAACCTTTATTTGCCCAAATACAAGCGATATTAGTTGTATCTAAAAATGATATAAAAACATCACTCTCATGATTTTTAAGTGCTTGTTTTAAGGCTTTGAATTTTTTAATGCGTGAGGCTATTTTATTATAAAGAGTGGAAAAGTCAAATTGTTCTAGAGTAAAAAGTTCGATTTTTGGATCAAGTTTGTAAAATGAATCTTCTTTGTGAAATTTAATAATATTTATTTCATGATTTTTACAAAGCTCATTAGCTAAAGTAACTAAAACCCTTTCAGCACCACCTGAATTTAAAGTTGCTATGATGAAAGTGATTTTCATACTTGTTCCTTTAAATGCCCATGATTTACTTCAAATACTCTATCGCAACCTTGTATAGTTGAGAGCCTATGAGCTATGATGATGAGAGTTTTATCTTTTGAAATTTTATAGATTTCTTCCATGATTTTTGCTTCGCTTTCTTGATCAAGAGCACTAGTTGCTTCATCTAAAACTAAAATTTCAGGTTGTTGATAAAGTGCTCTTGCTATGGCTATTCTTTGTCTTTGACCCCCGCTTAAAAACGAACCTGAATCACCCACCTTAGTATGTACTCCATCTTCAAGTGAATTTACAAAGCTTTCAAGATTAGCTTGTTTGATTACCTTGTGCAAAAGTGCTTCGTCTATTTCTTCTCCAAAGCTAATATTTTTAGCAATAGAATCATTAAAAAGATAAATTTGTTGAGGTATGTAGCCAATTTTACTTCTAAAGCTTTTTATATTGCTCTCATCAAGTTTAACTCCATCGATTAAAATAGCTCCATCGCTTGGTTTTAAAAGCCCTATGATAAGATCAACTAAAGTGCTTTTACCACTCCCGCTTTTACCTATAAAAGCAATTTTTTCATTTTTCTTAAGCTCAAAATTTAAATTTTCAAATAAATTTTTCTTACCCTTGTAAGCAAAGCAAAGATTCTTTAGAGTGATTTTTTCTTTAAAATCAATACTTTCATTACCTAGCTTTTCTTCTTTTTCATTAAGCATATTATAAATAATATCAAGAGAGTTTTTATAATATGTAATTTCATTATAACTTGTGATGATGCGATTTGCACTTGGCATAAGTCTATAAAGAGCTACTACGAAAATGGTGATAGTTGCTAAGATAGATGAAATATCACTCTCATATCTTAAAACTAAATACACCACAATAAAACAAAGCATACAAAAACCCATACCTTCAAGGTAAATTCTAGGTATGCTTGATATGCTTTCATTGCTAATGTTTGCTTTGGCAAAAAGCCCACTTTGAATTTCATAAAGCTTTTGTGTGCTTTGCTCTTTGGTTTTGAGTTTGATGATTTTAAGGTTATTTAAATTTGCATTTAAAATTTCAAAGTAATTTTTCATCGCTTCTTCTCTAGCCATGGAAGCTTTTTTTACCAAAGGTGAAAGGATTTTGATTAAAATAAAAGCATTTAAGAGTAAAAAAGCACTTAAAGCTAGGGTAATTTTATAGTTGATAATTAGCAATAAAGTATAAAGTAAAAACACCACAAAGCTTTCACTTAGCATGAGTAAAAATGCACTAATTAAAGTACTTAAATGAAACACTTCTTGAGTAATAGTTTTTAAAAGTTCTGATTGATTTTTATTAGTAAAATTTTCATATTCAAGGTGTAAGTATTTATCAAAAATACGACAAGCAAGACTGTGATAACGCCCTTTAGAAAAACGCGCAAGCAAATGAAAATAAAAGGCATTTAAAAAGGCTCTAAAAATATAAAAGGCTATTAATATACAGCCAAAATAAGCAATAATTTTATAACTTGGTAAATTTAAATACTCATATATAGGTTGAAAATATGAGCTTTTTTCTAAAAACTCAAAATTACTTGCTACTGATACAAAAGGCATGATTAAAGAAATGGCAAAACTTTCTATAAATCCTATAAAAATAGAAAAAATAAGTAATGCAAATAAAAATTTCTTATCATGAGTATTGAGTATAAAAAAAAGTTTCTTTAGCACTGCTTTTCCCACTCATAAGCACTTTTACAGATTAATTCTAGATCGTCATATTTTGGTTTCCAATTAGTCAGGGTTTTGATTTTATCCGCATTTGAAATAAGCACAGAAGGATCCCCAGCTCTTTTTGGTGCAAGCTCTACTGTAAAATCTATCCCACTTACTTTTTTCATGGTTTCAATAACTTCTTTCACACTAAAACCATGTCCATATCCTACATTGAAAATATTACTTTCATTGTTTTCTAGGTATTCTAAAGCAGCTAAATGCGCACTTGAAATATCATCAACATGGATAAAATCTCTAATACAAGTACCATCTTTAGTATTATAATCATCGCCAAAAATATAAAGCTTTTCTCTTTTTCCTGTGGCTACTTCAGCAGCAACCTTGATAAGTAAAGTAGCTTTTGGATAGCGTTGTCCTATAGGATAACTCATGCAAGCACCTGCTACATTGAAGTATCTTAAAATGCAGTATTTAAATTCAGGATTTGCCATATTAGCATCTTGTAAGACTTTTTCACTCATAAGCTTGCTTTGCCCATAAGGATTAATCGGTGCTAATGGACTTTGCTCATCTACAATAGGAGTTTGCGGTTCTCCATAAGTGGCTGCAGTTGAGGAAAAAATGAATTTTTTCACACCTGTTTCTAAACAAGTTTGGATTAGATTACTTGTATTTGCGGTATTGTTCATATAGTATTTTAAAGGATTTTCCATACTTTCAGGAACTTCAATACTAGCTGCAAAATGCACAATTGCATCAAATTTTTCTTCTTTAAAAAGTTTTTTAATCCCAGTATAATCGCTTAAATCTTGCTCAAAAAACTTAAAAGGTCTAATCTTAGAAAGTTCATCTAAACTTTTTTTGCTACCTTTTGAAAGATTGTCTAATACACAAATTTCATGATTTGTTTCTAAAAATTGTTTTAAAGTATGAGAGCCTATGTATCCTGCACCACCGGTGATTAAAATTTTCATTTTTATCCTTTTTTGCGATATTTAACAAATGATTATTTTAATATATTTTTCTTAATTATTTTAAAACTTTGCTTTTTCTTTTTCTATGGCATTTAAAAATGGTTTTTGATAGTTTTTTTTATTATGTTTTTGTATAAGTTCTTCTTTAAAGTGTTCTAAAATATTAAGATAATCTTCTTGAGTTAAATTACCTTTGATGAATTCGTATTTTAAAAATAGCATATAGGTATTTAACACATCACTCTCGCAATACTCGTGAATTTTTTCTAATTTGTTTTGATAAAAAAGTTCTAATACTTCATTTCCATGTACATCATACTTTCCAGGAAGTCCTGCCATAGCACAAAGTGTGTCAAGTCTTAAGCCTTTTTGGCCAAAACTTCCTAAAGATTCTAATAAATCACAGTGTTTATTTTCTACAAATTTGCTTTTGTAGTTATTCCATTTATCGCTTGCGTCTAAATAAGCACTTGCGTTGATATTGTATTTTAATGCTCTTATAACAAGCAAAGGCATGTCATAGCTTTTGCCATTAAAACTTACAAGGCGGGGTTGGTGTTTGTCTATGAAGTTAAAAAATTCTTCTAGCATTTGTTTTTCGTTGTCGCCTTTGATTTTATTGACCTTGATGAAATTTCCAAATTTATCTGCAATCACTGCACAAATGCTTACAACTTTATGAAAAGGCAGGGGTAAAAATTCACTTCCACTTTCTTCTTTTTGTCTTTCTAAAGCTTGCTTGCTAATGCTTAAATCATCGCCATTAAAATCATAAAGATGTTTTATCAATTCTACATCAGGAATGCTCTCACAATCAAAAACGCAAATGTATTCTTGCATGATAAACCTTTTTTTAAAAAAATCTTTGTTAAAATCATAACAGAAAATTTAAAAATAAAGTAGTATATGAAAATAGGTTTGGTTAAATTATCCGCACTTGGAGATATCATCCATGCGGTGATTGTTTTGCAATTTATTAAAAAACATTATCCTAAGGCAAGTATTGATTGGTTTGTAGATGCAAGATTTGCAGGATTATTGCAAGATCATCCAATGATCAATGAAGTCTATGCTTTGCCTTTAAAAGATAGAAAATTCAAAGAAGTTTTTGCTATGCTTTTTGAAGCTAGGCAAAATAAATATGATGTTGTGATTGATTTGCAAGGTTTGATTAAATCTGCTTTGGTAAGTAAAATTTTATGCGCTAATACTTTTGGTTTTGATCAAGAAAGTATCAAAGAGGGCTTTGCGAGTAATTTTTATACGCATAAATTTGCATGTAATTATGAAGAAAATATTATCGTGCGTAATCTTTCTTTAGTAGCTTATGTATTAAATGAGCATTTTGATCATAGTGATATAGAGTTAAAGCAAAGTTGTTTTAGTATAGATGATGAGTTAAAAGAAGAGCTAGAGCAAAGACTTTCTTTAAATGAAAGTACGCCAAATATACTCATACATGTAGGCTCGTCTATGCCTAATAAAATTTACCCAAAAGAGCGTTTGATACTACTTTGTAGAATGCTTTCGGAGTATTTTACTAGTGCAAAAATCATGCTTGGTTGGGGCAATGTTAATGAGTTTAATTTTGCTAAAGATATAGTTTTAAATTTAAAACATTTAAAAATAGAACTTGCGCCAAAATTAAGCTTAAGTGAGCTTTGTGCTTTAACTAAGGCAAGTGATTTGATTATCGGAAATGATAGCGGGCCTACTCATTTGGCCTTTGCACTAAACAAGCCTTCTATAACGATTTTTGGTGCCACACCTAGTCAAAGAAATACTTATGAAACAAATATCAATAAAACAATCAATGCAGGTAAAAAAATACTGCATTCAAAACATATAGATAAGAGTGATTTTTGCATACAAAATATTGATGAAAAAGATATCTTTAAACTTGCTTGTGAGCTTTTAGAAAAATGATAAATTATATATATTTGAGCCTTTTTTATACACTAAAGATATTTGTGAGGATTTTACCCACAAAGCTTTTAAATTCTTTTGCAAATTTGGTTGCTTTGATCACTTATAAACTAAATCACAAACATCGCAAAATCATTAACATAAACTTAAAAATTTGTTTTCCTGAAAAAAATCAAAAATGGCGTGATGAAACTAGCCTTAATATCTATAAAAATTTTGCTAAATTTGGGATTGATTTTATCAAAAATCAAAATGCAAGTAAAGAAGAAATCATCAATAAAATTTGCTTTGATGATGAGGAGCAAATTTTAAATATAATGCAAAGTAAAAGACCCTTGATTGTAACTACGGCTCATTATGGCAACTGGGAGCTTTTGGCTTTGTCTTTTGGAGCTAAATTTCAAGGAATTTCCATAGTTGGAAGAGCACTTGATAGCGTGATAATGGATAAAATTTTAAGTAAAAATCGCACGCAATTTAACATAGAACTTATAGAAAAAAAGGGCGGGCTTAAAAAAATGTTAAAAGCCTTAAAAGAAAGTAGATCGCTTGGAATTTTAACCGATCAAGATGCAGTGGATAGTGAAAGTATAAAAATACAATATTTTAATCAAGAAGTAAATTTCATAGCAGGTGCGAGTGTGCTTGCAAAAAAAACAAATGCTATGATTTTACCTTGTTTTGTGTATCAAAAAGATGAGAAATTTTTTGTAAAAACTTTCAAGGCCTTAGATGCAAGTAAAGCAAGTATAGAAGAACTTACTAAGTATCAAGCAAAGTGTTGTGAAGAGATGATTAAATTTAAACCTGATGAGTATTTTTTCTTTCATAAGAGATTTAAAAGATACAATCATGAATTGTATTTGTAGGATATAAAATGGATTTAAAGCAAATTAGTGTGATAATGATTGTTAAAAATGCTCAAAAAACTTTAAAAGCTTGTTTGGAATCTTTGCAAGAATTTGGTGAGATTGTTTTGATAGAAAATGATAGCAATGATGATACTTTGAAAATTGCTTATGAGTTCAGTAAAAGTTATAAAAATATCAAGATTTATCAGCATAAATTTATAGGTTTTGGACCTTTGAAAAATTTAGCCATCAGTTATGCTAGTAATGATTGGATTTTTAATATTGATGCAGATGAGCTTGCTAAGAAAGAATTTTTACAAGAATTAAGGCAAATTAAGCCTAATAAAGAAGATATCATAGCCTTACCAAGAGAAAATTTATACAATGGAGAGTGGATTAAAGCTTGTGGGTGGTGGCCTGATCATGTAATGCGAGTATTTAATAAAACCCATACTAGTTTTAATGAAAATTTGGTACATGAGAGTTTGATTTTACATGAAGATAGCAAAAAGATTAAGTTACAAAATGGTTTGAGGCATTTTGCATTTGATGATATCGATAGTTTGTTAGATAAGCTTCAAAAATACTCCAAACTTTGGGCTTTGCAAAATTTACACAAAGAAAGTAGTGTTTGTAAGGCATTGCTAAGAGGAATTTGGACTTTTTTTAGAAATTATGTTTTAAAAAAAGGAATTTTTTATGGCTATAAAGGCTTTATCATAAGTACTTGTAATGCTTTAGGAGCTTTTTTTAAATATATGAAATTATATGAACTTAAAAAGCAAAAGCCAAAAACTTGTGCTTTGATTATCACTACTTATAATCAAAAAGAAAGACTTGCTTTGGTGCTTGATAGCGTTAAAAACTTAGAGCCTTTACCAGATGAGGTTTTAATAGCTGATGATGGAAGCAGGGAAGATACAGCTAAGCTTATACAGACTTATCAAAAAGATTTTCCTTGTAAGTTAGAGCATATTTGGCAAGAAGATGAGGGATTTCGTGCTGCGGCAAGTCGCAATAAGGCAATTAATACCTCTAATAGCGAATATATTATCTTAATCGATGGGGATATGATTTTAGAAAAAAACTTCATTAATGATCATTTAAAATTTGCTAGTTTAAAGACTATTTTGCAAGGCTCAAGAGCTATTTTAAATGAAAATGAAAGTAAAGAACTTTTAAGCAAAAATGATTTTAGTTTGGCATTTAACAAAAAGGGTTTTAAAAATCAAAGAAATATTTTTTTAGCCAAATGTGTATATAAATTTTCAAAATTAACTAAGAAATTTTTTAAAAAATCACAACTTGTTAAAGGTAGCAAAACTTGCAATATGAGTTTTTATAAAAGTGATTTTGAAGCCATTGAGGGATTTAATGAAAAATTTATAGGCTGGGGTAGGGAAGATAGCGAGTTTGTAGCTAGGTTTTTATTTAATAATGGAGTGTTTAAAAGACTTAAATTTAATGCCCTAGCTTATCATATTTACCATGAAGAAAATAGCAAAAATATGCTTGAAATCAATCATCAAATTTATCTTGAAACTATAAAAAATGAAAAAACAACTTGGAGATAAAGTATGAAAAAAGTAGGCGTAGTAATCCCCATATACAATGTAGAAAAATATTTAAAAGAATGTTTAGATAGTGTAATCAATCAAACTTATACTAATTTAGAAATCATACTAGTAAATGATGGCAGTACAGATAAAAACTCACTCAATATTGCAAAAGAATATACTTTAAAAGATAAAAGAATTATTCTTTTTGATAAAAAAAATGGTGGTTTGAGTAGTGCAAGAAATGTAGGTATAGAATATTTTTATGGTGAATATGAAACACAATGTATTGAAAATGAAAATGAATTAAATGTTTTTAAGATTATTGGCGATAATCCACAAAATATTTATAAAATTTATAAGTACAAAAATGCTTTAGCGAGTGATAAGCTAGAAATTTCAAAGATTGATTATATTATCTTTTTAGATTCTGATAATTATTGGGAGTTAAACTGCATAGAAGAGTGTGTTGCGAGAATGCAAAATGTAGATGTATTATGGTTTGACCATGCTTGTATTTATGATGATGGTATAGAAGATAAGGGTCAAAAAACAAGAATGAATGTATTTAATTTTACTCAAGAATGCACTATTACTCCAAGAGATTATGCTAAACAGGCTATAAAAGTAGGTTCTAGGGATATTTCATTTAGTTGGGGTGGTATGATAGATTTTTCATTTTTAAAACAATTAAAACTTAAATTTATCAACAAAATCATCAATGAAGATATTCATTTTGGCATGGTTTTGTTTGCGAGTGCTGATAGTATCTATATTTTACCAAAAAGATTGTACTTATGCCGTTTGAGGGCAAATAGTATATCAAATCATGATAAAAAAGTTACAAAGGCAAATGTGTCAGAGTATTTTAAAGATCTATATGAAGCTTTTGGAGAAAACGCTAAAGAGGCAAAAAACTATTTAAAAGCAGCAAGTAGGATGATAACAGCTTTGGAGTTGATAGAATTTTTTAAAGATCAAAAAAGTGAAAATTCTCAAGCCATAAAAGAGGCTTTTTTGCCTTTTTATGTAAAAAAGGCTTTGATGATTAAAAAATTTAAAAAAGATCCTTTAAATTTAAAGGAAAAATTACCTATAATCAAACCTTTTATCCAGACAAAAATCCCTTATGATCTTTGGAAAATTTGCCAAAAAATAAAAGGTATTTTTAGATAAAATCAACTTTGCAAGATGATTTTATCTATCATTGAATCTTTTTTTATAGATTTAAAATGCGTGAGTTTGTGTAAAAAACTTTGTTTTTGAATTTCTTCCCAAAGAGTTGAATTAAATTTTTCTTTGGCGCTAAATTGCAATAAATGACATTCTATATCGCTCATGTTTTTATAAGTATCATTTATAAAGCCATGTTCTTTTAAAAGTTCAAAGATAATTTGAAAAGTAAAATAATAAAAGTTATTAGAATTTTTCTCATTTGACCAATAGTATATAAGTATGTCTTTCATAGCTTGGATATTTTTGTGATATGATTTTGAGATTATAAAACTATTTAGCATTTTAACCTTAAAATCATCATTCCAATTAAAATATCCATAAGAAAAATATCCACTTTTAATAAATTTTTTCAATTTTTCTTTGCTAGGTTTTATTTTTGATCTTTCAAAGGTAAAAAAGTCTTTATCGCAAAGTTCACTAGGAATTTTAGAGCTTAAAAATATACTTGCATCACACCATATGCCACCATAAGTTGCAAGCAAACATACTCTTAAAAGATCTGAAAAAAAAGTTATAGTTTTTTCTCCAAAAAAATTATTTTCTAATTTTTCTATAACAAATGGTGGAAAATCAAGGTAATCTTTTATATTATCTTTATCTAAAATGATGATTGTGTAGTCATCTTTCATTTGATTTTGCACTGAATTGAAACATTGTTGTATCATATGTGAAGCTTGATTTTTACCTTGATACCAAAATTGCCAAATAATTTTATCGTTTTTAAAATGATGTTTTTTTTCAAAATCAAAATGAGGAATTCTCCCTTCTAAAAAAGGATTGACATAATTTTTTGAAAGATAACTAGCTACTTTAGGGTGTTCTAACTTATATTGGATATGATTTCTTAATTTTCTTCTTGTTGATTTAATGGGTATAAATGAGCTTAATTTTTTTGTTAGATTATTATAAAGCAAATGGTTGTTTTGATATATTTGCATAATAAATTCCTAAAAAGTTTTTTTGATATAATATCAAAAATAATTAAGGTGTATTATATGCAAAATGAAATTACTATTGTTACAGCTTTTTATAATATTGGTAGAACTACAAGGAGTAATGATCAGTATTTATCTTATTTCGATTTTTGGTCAGGGCTTAAAAATCATGTAATTATTTATACTACAGAAGATATGAAAGAATTGATTTTAGAAAAAAGAAAACAATATTATTTAGAGGGTAAAACCACAATTATTGTAAAAGAATTAAATGAATTTGATCTTCAAACTTTAAACAAAATCAAGGAAACATTTAAGAATTATAATCAAACTTTACATCGTAAAAATCCTAACAATATAGAGTGTATTTCTCCACTATATTGCTATCTTATGTATTTAAAACCGTTTTTTGTTTGTGATGCAATAGAAAGAAATCTTACAAGCGAAAATATAATGTGGCTTGATTTTGGTTTTAATCATGGAGATGGCTTTTTTATTAACAAAGAGCAGTTTAATTTTTTACTTGAAAAACAAGAAAATATAATAGATGATAAAATCAACTTTTTTTCTATAAAAGATCAAGAAGCAAACACTATTCCTGAAATTTATTACAACATGGAACCATTTTTAATAGGTGGTTTAATATATGGGGGTAGTAGAGCTTGGAGTAATTTTAAAAAAAATTTGTATGAATGCATGCAATGTTTTTTATCGTTTAACATAGTAGATGATGACCAAATTATGTTTTTGTGGTGTTCAAGAAATTATCCACAAAACTATAATATAGTTAGATGCTACGAATGGTTTGACTCATTGTTTAATTTCATACCTAATGATATTAAGCATACTATTTTGTTTAAAAGACAAAGTAGTAAATATTATAAACTTATCAAAGAAAAAATAAAAAACTCCAAGGATAAAGATTTTATACAAAAAATGAAGTTATATTTTGAATATATATATTATAAATTTATAAATAAAAAAAATATAAAGCTGTAATCTAGAGGAAAATTATGAAAATTTTATTATTAATACACGATTTAGGTCGTTCTAGGTGGAGGTGGTAGAGTAGCTTCTAATACGGCAAATGCTTTTTATGAAGATGGACTTGAAGTTCATATTTAAGTATATAAAGAAAATAAAAATAAATCATGTTTTTTATTCATCCTGATATTAAGGTATTGTTTTATTATGATTTTGGTGTAAGTTATTTTGATAAATATAAATACAGAAATTCTAAAAATATATTTAAAAGTTTATATTTTAGAAGTATTCAAAAGAGAATTAGGGATTTTAAAGTAAAAAAATAGCAAACCAATATGATATGGTAATTTCTAATAATGTATTTTTATACAACTCTTTTTTAAAAATAAAAACACTTGATGTATAAAAACTATGCATGTTGTATTTCAAAGTTATAAAGCAAAAGATCTTAAAAGAGATAAATTTTTTAATACTATAGTTTTGCTTTCTGAAAAAGAATTGAATAAATATCAAAAATATTTCAAAAATATGAATATTATTCCGAAATTTATAAATATCCATTCTAAACAGACAAATCATTCACAGAAAGTCGTTTTGAGCGTAGGCACCATCTCTTGTGAAAAAGGTGTTTTAGACTTCTTGATATTTGGAAAAAAATACAGCAAAATCCAAAAAATCACATATGGAAACTTTGTATAGTAGGAGAAGTTGGTGAAAAAGAAAAGCAAGAACTAAAAAATAAAATTGAAAATAAAAATCTAACTTCTTGTGTGGTTTATAAGCCTTATACAAAAAACATCAAAAGAGGGTTCAAGTGTTAGTGTTTATGTAATGACAAGCTACTCAAGAGGGGTTTGGGATAGCATTATTGGAGGCAACAATCTATGCACTTCCATGTATAGCATTTGATATTAATGCAGTTCCAAGTGATATTACAGAAAATGAAAAAATGGATTTTTAATTAAAGATGGAGATTTAAAAGAATTCGAAGATAAATTGCAAATTTTAATGTGCAATAAAGAGCTTAGAAGTGAAATGGGATTTTATGGTAAAAAACTAATTGCAGAAAAAAATTCAAAAGAAAGAATTATTCAAGACTGGCTCAATTTAATTAAAAACAGGAATGGTAAAAGATGTTGAGATAATGTCTAAGGATTTAAAATTTACTCACAATAAGTCGTATTTAACAGACAATAGTTTTAGATTAAAATTGATTTTTTTATTCTTAGAGATTTATGATACGCTTTGTTGAAATTATTTTTATAGAAGGTAAATATACTGATACAGCATGTTGGTTATAAGTGTGAAAATAGAATATAGAATACGTAGCTTTTTAAGGTAAAGATAAAAATTTATTAGCATCAATATATATGACGTTTTATTTTGCAAATCAAAAACAAAATTTTACTTCCTTGTAAAAAGAAAACAGTTAAAGCACTAGTGATATTTTTATAATTTACCATTCTATTGTTTGACTATACTAAGAGATTTGTTTTGTTAGAGTTAAATTCACAAATATGAAAACATATTATTTATCTAATTTTATTTATTCAGTATGTCTTTTGTATTATACAAAAATGATTACAATTGGTCATATTTCAAAGTGTTTATAATTTAACTGAAGTTATTAGAGTGCATAATAAAGTTAACTTAAAAAGATAAGTCTATTTTGTATAAATTTTTACAACACATTCATTTTCTAGAAGAGTAAGATATTATTACCTAAAATATACAATATTTTATCTATAAAATCCTTTTTCTCCGCTAAGTATAATTTTAACTTGAGGATCAAAAAAAGCTTTTATGCTCATGTTATAAAGCAAATCTTTGCTTTCATTCCAAGTTAATATTTCTATATCTTGATTATTTATTTTAAATTTTGACTCTTTTATAAAGTGGTATATATTTTCTCTATATGGAAAACTAATAGCGTTAAAATTTTGACTATTAATTGCTTCTTGAATTTTGTTTTTTAATTCTTCTGTTAATTCCATATTTTCTATATTTAACAAGTAATAGCTTGTATAAAATCCTTTATTTTTGAATATATTCAATAAGGTGTAGTTTGAACTTTCTATTATTAAATTTTTTTTATTGAATCCCGTTTCTTTGCAAATGTTTAAAAGCACCAATAAAGATTCGTGCGCATTATTTGTATTAAGATTTTTAAAATCAATCCAAAATTTAGTTTGCAGAGGTATTGTTTTTTTATCTCTTTTTAAAGCAACTATTAACATATCTTTTAAGTTTAAACCTATTGAGTCTTTTTCGCCATCATGTCCTACATCAAAATATTTTTCTTTGCTAAAATAATGAACATCTACCTCAAATCCTTGATATTTCTTTTCAAAATCTAAGATTTTTTTTAGCTCATTGGTTCTATGTAGCCAAATCTTACTTGGAGATTTAAAAAAATATTTATTTTTTTCTAAATTATTGTGTAGTTTAAGCTCTTCATCATAATTTTTATTTGCAAATATTCTAACTCTTTCTTTATTAAAATTATTGCTGAACAAACTACGATCTTTTTGAAAGTCATTTATAGTTAACCCTATTATATCCAAGAAAGCATGTAAAAAATCATCACTCATAAAAGGTAGATTTTGAGCTTTCTTTATCTGTGATATAATATTTGGATATTTTTGTTTTAATTTGTCACTAAGGTAGATTATAAACGGTATTTCAGCCATATATCTTGAACCTATGGTTTCTGTGTGCCCAAAAAAATCTCTAAAATCATATACTTCATCTCCGTGGTCACTAAGATAAAATATAATTGTTTCTTCATTTTTAAAATGGTTGATAATCTCATTGATAATATAATCATTGTAATAAATGGCATTTAAGTAATGTGATTTTATTTTAGCTTGTTTAGTAGTCAATTTTTTATTCTTATTTAGATGATCTAAATTATTATTTTTAAGATCATTTATATTGAATTTTTTAAATTTATTAGAATAACGCCTGCTATAGTCCATATGGGTACCTTGTAGATGTAAAATATAAAATTCTTTTTCTTTGGGAGGTATTTGTTTTAACTCTTTTATAATTTGCTCATCTCTTGATAATGATATACCTGTAAAAATTTTATCTAAAAATATTGTTTTGTTTGATAGTCTCGCTAAAGCTTCTGGAGCATTGCCAGGAGTGGAAACTGATTCTTGATTGCTTATCCAGTAGGTATAATATCCAGCTGCTTTCATGATGTTTACAATATTTTTCTGTTTAAACCAAGGTGTTGATTGATTTTCATAGTTAGAAAAAGTAAAAATTTTAGAAATTGCTTGGTTGGTGTGAGAGTGAGGAGCAATAACATCTTTAAATTCAAAAAGATTTCCTTGCATTTTTAGTTGATTTAAGTTTGGAGTTGTTTCTAAACTATAATTATAAAGACTCATATAATTTCTTTGAGTTGATTCGCCCATTATTATAACAATTTTTGATATCTCAATGTCTTTTGTCTTTGTTATATTGTAATTTTTTATTTCTTTATTTAGTTCACTTTTTAAATTATTAAGTTCTATTGTGTATTCATTGATATTTTTTTTAAGATTTTTTATAGCATCAAACCAACTATATAATAAAAAATCATCAATAAAGTATTTATGAGGTTTTCTGTATATTGAAATAAAACAAAAAATGAAAAGTAAGATTTTAAAAATATATAAAACATGAAATTTATCTGAAATTAAAAATAAGGTATTATAGGGAATTAGAAAAAATGCAAATGAAAATAGTATAAAGATAGATAGAATAGTTATTGTTTTTAAATCAAAATAGCTTAATAAAAATTCTTTTGATTCGGAAAGTGTGGTAAATGATACAGTTTCTAAAAATGATGAATTTAAAAAAGAATTAAATTTATGATACAAAAAAATATTTACAATGCCTACGGTAAAAAATAAACAAATTAAAGTTGAATCTAATATTAACCTTATAGATTCTGGAAAAAAATTGATAATAAAAAATACTATATAAAATACACTAAAATTATGTCTAAAAACTTGAGATATTTTTTTAGAAAATGTTCTTAAATCAGAATAAACCTGTTTTGATAAATATACCAAAGAAAATAAAATAATATTTACACTTAGTATATAAAAAAAACTTTTTGTAAAAACAAAATCCAACATTTTATCACGCCTTTGCTTGTTGTTGTGTTTAAATTTATAGTAATTAAATACATTATAACAAAGAAATGATATCAGTATGTAAATATTTTTAAAATTAACTTTTGCACCATTAGTATGCTTTATATGATATAATTTTTAGTATAAAAATTTATATTATAAAATTATAATATATTTAATAAAAATTTATTTTTAACTAGATAAGTTTAAATGCATTTAACACCTTCTTAGCTATAAAACCAGTATCTTTCATTATATTAATCCAAAGAATATTGATTGATAAAGCTAACTTAGGAGTATTTATCAAAATTTAGGTAAGGAAAGGTTATGTTATTTATTAAAACTTTTTTAAAGAAATAAAGTCAAAATTTTCTAGTGTTTCTACTATGGCAAGAATCATTTCTAAAGATAAATTATAATAATATCTACAAGAGTTAACTATTACAGAAAAACAAAAAATTTTAAAACAACTCATATGAAGATTTGAGCAATGGATATTATAGGATATGTCAATAACAAAAATAGGAAGATATTGCTCACTATGTATAGATTTAGATACAAGAATTGCTTATGTTGTGGTTTTACCTTCTAAAAAACAAAATATACTAGTATATATTTAAAAGTTTTATTGTTATCTTTGGAGATTAATAATATTCATAAAAGAATTTTCATACTTACAGATAATGGCTGCGAATTTAAAAAAAGACTATAAATATTAATTAAAGAACTTAATATCGCTCATTATTATACTTACCCAAAAAATCCTAGAATGAATACTCATAATGAAAGATTTAATAGAGCTTTAAAAGAAGATTTACTATAATTATTGTAATGATTTATTACTTGTAGATTTTAAAGAATTTAATCAAGAAATAACTAAATGGTTAGACTATATGCTACCTCGCCACATTTAGCTTTAAATTGTAAAACTCTATTATAATTTACTTTAAATAAAGATAATAAAAAGTGCTAAAATGCTATGGATGGATATAATTATTGCGATATTTGTTTTGGTATGATATGATATTAATATGCAAATTAGACTGAAAGGTGGTGCTTTGAAGAATGCAGTTTTGGTTGCTGGAAATGGACCTAGCTTAAAAAAAATTGATTATGCAAGGTTACCAAGTGAATATGATGTTTTTAGGAGTAATCAATTTTATACGGAAGATAAATATTATACAGGCAAAAAAATTAAAGCTATTTTTCATACTGTGGATTTTTTCTTTGATGAGTACTTTACTTCGCATGAAATGGTAAAAAATAATGAATATCAGATTGAAAATATAGTATGTAAAATGTATAATTTTGCTAGCAGGAAAGAAAAAATATTTCAAGAAAATTTTAAATTTTTTTTTCCATCGGCTTTAAACGGTTATGATAATTTTTTTTACAAACTTAAGGAGTTAAGTGCTAAAGTTGATTTTGATGCATGTTATTTAGGAAGCAGGATTGAGATGTTGACAGGTACTTACGCCATAGCGTGTGCCGTTGCTTGTGGATATAAGGAGATTTATATAGCTGGAATGGATTTTTGTGATGAAATATATAGTTATGCTGACGGAAGAAATATTGATGAGTGTTGTTTGCATCATGCAAATTATGATATAGAAATCTTGAATTTTTTAAGAGATGTATACAATGCTAAGATATTTTCAGTATGTCCAGATAGTAGTATTAATAAGTATATATTACTTCATGATGTGCAAAATCCTTCAAAAACATTAGAGATCGAAACTAAAAGCCAAAATTCGATAAAAACAAGATTAATGCCAAATAAAAATTTACGTAATAGATATAAAAGAATATATTTAGAAGCAAATCCTTTTATAAATCTTTTTTATGGATTCTTAAGAACACCTAGAGCATTAAAGCATTATTTATCAAGTAAATTTTATAGATGAGATTTAATTTATGAAAAAAAATATATTAATCACAGGTGCAGATGGTTTTATAGGTTCACATTTAGTTGAAATGCTTTATAAAGAAAGTAAGGATAAAACCTCTCTATTTTATGGTTATAAAATCAAAGCTTTGAGTCAGTATAATTCTTTTAATTATTGGGGTTGGCTTGAAGATATAGAGTGTTTAAATGATATTGAAGTAGTTTGTGGAGATATTAGAGATCCACATTTTTGCAAAAACATCACTAAAGATGTAGAAATTATCTTTCATTTAGCAGCTTTAATAGCCATACCTTTTTCTTATGTTGCTCCAGATAGTTATGTAGATGTTAATATAAAAGGTACTTTAAATATCTGTCAAAGTGCATTAGAAAATAATGTAAAGCGTATTATTCACACAAGTACAAGTGAGGTTTATGGTACGGCTTTGTATGTGCCTATTGATGAAAAACATCCTTTGCAAGCACAAAGTCCATATTCAGCAAGTAAAATAGGTGCTGATGCTATGGCAATGAGTTTTTATAATGCTTTCAATCTCCCACTGACCATAGCAAGACCTTTTAATACCTATGGCCCAAGGCAAAGTGCAAGAGCGGTGATTCCAACTATCATCACTCAAATTGCAAATGGAGCTAAGCAAATAAAGCTTGGAGATGTAAGTCCTACTAGAGATTTTAATTATGTAAAAGATACTTGTTTAGGGTTTTTAGAGTTAGCTAAATGTCAAAAGGCTATAGGTGAAGTGGTAAATATAGGATCAAATTATGAAATAAGCATAAAAGATACTTTAGAACTCATTAAAAAACTTATGAAATCAAATGTAGAATTTATCACAGAAAATGAACGCATAAGGCCTGAAAATAGTGAAGTATTTAGGCTATGGTGTGACAATAGCAAGATCAAAAACCTTACTAACTTTTCACCACAATATGATATAGAAAAAGGCTTAAGTCAAACTATAGAATGGTTTAGTAATCCTTTAAATTTAAAAAAATATAAAAGTGATATTTATAATATTTAGGATTTTTGTGAAAGAAAAAATAATCATTATTGGAGCTGGAGGACATGCAAGAGCGTGTATGGAAGTTATAGAGCTTGAGGGTAAATTTGAAATTGCTGGTTTTGTGGATAATGGTATAGAAAGTGCGTATTATCCATTGCTTGGGAATGATGATGATTTAAAAAAATTATTTAAAGAATATAAATATGCCTTAATTGGTATTGGACAAATTAAAACTTCATTGCCAAGAGTGCAAATTTATGATAAGTTGAAAACTATAGGTTTTAGATTGCCAACTATTATTTCGCCGCTTGCTCATGTGTCAAAAAGATCTTTTATTGATGAGGCAAGTATAATAATGCATCATGCCTTGGTAAATACAAATGTCAAGGTAGGTAAAGGTTGTATAATAAATTCAAAGGCATTGGTTGAACATGATGTTATAATTGAAAATTTTTGTCATATTAGTACAGCTAGTGTTGTTAATGGGGGTTGTTTGATAAAGCAGCATAGTTTTTTAGGGTCAAATACTCATTTAAAACATGGTAGTATTTTAGATGAAAATAGTATAGTATATATGAAAGGAGTATAACGATGAAATATTGTGATTATTGTGTGATGCCAGATACGAGACCAGGAATAAAATTTAGTAAAGATAAAAATGGAAAAAATATTTGTTCAGCTTGTGTAAATCATCAAAATAAAGAAAATATTGATTATGAAGCTAGATTTAAAGAATTAGAAAAACTTTGTGATAAATATAGAAGAATGAATGGTAAGTGTGAGTATGATTGTGCTATTGCGGTAAGTGGGGGTAAAGATTCTCATTTTCAAGTACATATTATGAAAGAGAAACTAGGAATGAATCCTATTTTATTTAGCGTAGAAGATAATTTTACTATGACTGAAGCTGGGAAGAAAAATTTAAAAAATATTTCTGAAGAATTTGGTTGTCATCTTATAAGTTTAAAACCTGATATAAAAACTCAAAAAAAAGTTATGCTGAAAACCTTTGAAAAGTATGGAAAACCTACTTGGTTTATAGATAGATTAATCTACTCTTACCCTTTTGCTATGGCTTTGAAATTTAACACACCTTTGCTTGTCTATGGAGAAAATATTTCATATGAATATGGCGGGAATGACAACGTCGAAACTCCTGATGCAAGTGGTATTTTTTTAAATGGGGTAGCGAGTGATTTGGATATTAATGAATTTATAGATGATGAAATAAAGGAAGAGAATTTGCAATTGTTTTTTGATCCACAAAAAGACGATATAGGTAATCTTCATCCTATATACTTGAGTTATTTTGTTAAGTGGAATTCTTATTCTAATTATGTTTTTGCTAAAAATAGAGGCTTTAGTGATTTAAATGGAGAATGGGACAGGAAACATTGTGCTGAAAATTTTGATCAAGTTGATAGTATTGCTTATTTAATTCATCCATGGATGAAATACCCAAAATTTGGCCATGCCATGGCTAGTGATTATGCGGCTAGATTTATAAGATATGGACTTTTAAGCAGAGATGAAGCCGTAAAAATTGTAAAACAAAAAGATCATAATTTGGATAATAAATGTATAGAAGATTTTTGTGATTTTTTAGGTATTTCAAAATCTAAATTTTGGAGTATAGTAGAAAAGCATTATAATAAAGAGTTATTTTATAAGAACGAATTTGGAGAATATAAATTAAAAAATGAAATACAATAAAACCTTAATCATAGCAGAAGCTGGAGTTAATCATAATGGCGATATAAATTTAGCCAAAAGGCTTATAGAAGTAGCTAGTGAAGCTGGGGCTGATTTTGTGAAATTTCAAACTTTTGTAGCTAAAAATTGCATAAGCAAAAATGCTAAAAAAGCAGAGTATCAACTCCAAACTACTGATGAAAATCAAAGCCAGCTTGATATGGTTAAAAAATTAGAACTTTCTAAACAAGATCATGAAATTTTAATAGAACATTGTAAAAAATTTAATATTAAATTTCTTTCTACTGCTTTTGACTTAGAAAGTATTGATTTGCTTGTAAAGTTTGATATAGAAATTTTTAAAATTCCAAGCGGAGAATTAACCAACCTTCCTTACTTAAAAAAAATTGCTAGTTTTAATAAAAATATCATCTTATCAACTGGAATGGCTACTTTAGGTGAGATTGAAAAAGTTTTAGATATTTTGGTGCAAAATGGAACCCAAAGAGATAAAATCATCATTTTACATTGTAACACTGAATACCCTACGCCTTTTGAAGATGTAAATTTAAGGGCTATGCAAACCTTAAAAAAAGCTTTTTGCTTGCCTGTGGGATATTCTGATCACACTTTGGGTATAACTATACCTATAGCAGCTGTAGCTATGGGAGCTTGCGTGATAGAAAAACATTTTACTTTAGATAAAAGTATGCAAGGGCCTGATCATCAAGCATCCTTAGAACCTGAAGAATTAAAAGCTATGATTAAATCTATAAGAGAGTTAGAACAAGCTTTTGGAGATGGTATTAAAATTCCAAGTAAAAGCGAAAGCAAAAATAAAGTCATTGCTAGAAAGTCTCTTGTGGCTAAAAAAGCTATAAAAAAAGGCGAATGTTTTAGCGAAGAAAACCTTACTACAAAGCGACCAGGGGATGGAATTTGTGCTATGGAATATGATAAATATTTAGGTAAAATTGCTAGTAGAGAATATGCTGAAGATGAGTTAATTGATGAATAGAAAAATTTGTATTATTAGTGGCACTAGAGCTGAGTGGTATTTGTTAAGAAATTTATGCAAATACATCAAACAAGATAATGAATTAACTTTGCAGCTTATTGTTACAGCAGCTCATTTAAGTCAAGATTTTGGTTTTACTTATCAAGAAATTGAAAAGGAATTTAAAATAGATAAAAAAATTCCCATTTTGCTTAATGGTAATAATAGTGTAGGTATTTGTAAAAGTATGGGGCTTTTGCAAATTTCACTTTGCGAAGCTTTTGAAGAATTAAAACCTGATATTGTAGTGATATTGGGCGATAGATATGAAATGCTCTCTTGTGCTAGTACTTGTTTGCTTATGCAAATTCCCTTAGCACATCTTTGCGGAGGAGAGCTTACTTTGGGAGCTATTGATGATAGCATTAGGCATGCTATTAGTAAAATGGCGCATTTGCATTTTGTTAGTACTCAAACTTATGCAAATAGAATTTTGCAACTTGGAGAAAGTGAAGATAGAGTTTTTAATGTAGGTTCTTTAGGTGGAGAAAATATCAAGAATATGATTTTTCTAAGTAAGGAAGATTTGCAAAAAGAATTGAATTTTATATTTACTGAAAATATATATTTAATAACTTATCATCCTCAAACGATACAAAAATCAAGCGTTAAAAAAGAAATAAAATTATTGCTTGAATTTTTAGATAGTTTGGAAAATTCTACTTTAATTTTTACGAAAGCAAATGCTGATGAGAATGGTTTATATATTAATGAGCTTTTAAATGAGTATTGTATAAAACAATCTCATAAGGCAAAGTTATTTGATAATTTGGGCTCTAAAAGATACTTAAGTTTAATGAAGATAGCAAATATGCTTATAGGAAATAGCTCTAGTGGAATTTGCGAAAGTCCTTTTTTAAGAATTCCTTGTATCAATATAGGCAACAGGCAAGAAGGAAGAATTTTGGCCGATAATATTATAAATTGTGATATTTATCATTTAAAACAAGCGTTTTTGTATGCTAATACCAAAGAATATCAAAATAAGCTAAAAAATTTCATTAATCCTTTTGAATGTGAAGGTAAAAATACAAGTCTAATGATAAAGGATATTTTAAAAAATATTTCTTTGGAAAAAATTTTATATAAAAAATTTGTGGATATGCAATGAGTATTGAAAAATTAAAACTTACTAAAAATGCAAGTATTCAAGAAGCTTTAAAAATTATAGGTAGCGAGCGTGTTAGAATAGCTTTAGTGGTAGAAAATGATAAATTTTTAGGTGTAATTAGTGATTCTAACATTAGAAGGGCTTTATTAAATGGTAAAAAGCTTGAAGATAGTATAGAAACAATTTATACTAAGAATTCGCTAACTATTAAAGAAAATATAAGCAAAGAAGAGCTTTTAAAATTAGCTAGTCAAACTGATATTTATGATTTTCCCGTCTTAAATAGTGAAAATGAAGTTATAGCTATAAAATCTATTGCTTCAATTCTTAAAGAAAAAAGTTTTGAAAATGAAGTAGTTCTAATGGTTGGAGGTCTTGGAAGTAGATTGGGTGAACTTACTAAAAATACTCCAAAACCTATGTTAAAAATAGGTAAAAAACCAATACTTGAAAATATTGTTTTAAATTTCAAAGAGCAAGGTTTTAAAAAATTTATATTTTGTGTAAATTATAAAAAAGAAGTTATTTGTGATTATTTTCAAGAAGGTAAAAGTTTAGGTGTTGAAATTTCTTATGTTAAAGAAAAACAAAAACTTGGTACTGCTGGAGCTTTGTCTTTGATAAAAGATATGAAAAAATCATTTATTGTTATGAATGGAGATATTTTAACTAAGCTTGATTTTGATCAACTTGTTCAAGAGCATAAAAAAAGTAAAGCGATGATGAGTGTGGTACTTAGAGAATTTGAGTATCAAATTCCTTATGGTGTTGTGAAAATTTCTAACAATGATATAAAAGATATAGAAGAAAAGCCTATGCAGAAATTTTTAGTTAGTGCTGGAATTTATGTATTAGAACCAGAAGTTTTAAAGTATATCAAAAAAGATGTGTATTTGGATATGCCTAATTTGATTAAGCGATTGTTAGATAAAAAAATAAAAATAAATTCTTATATATTGCAAGATTATTGGATTGATATAGGAAGGCTTGAAGAATACGAAAAGGCGATTATTGATGCAAATAATTGAGAATGATTTAAATAAGATTTTGGCTATCATTCCCGCGCGTAGTGGAAGTAAGCGTCTTGTTCACAAAAACATTAAAATTTTAAAGAACAAACCTTTAATTGCATGGAGTATTGAAGCTGCTTTAAAGTCTAAATATATAAAAAATGTTATAGTTAGCACAGATTCTCAAGAATATGCAAAGATAGCAATGCAATATGGAGCGCAAGTGCCTTATTTAAGAGATAGATCTTTATCAGATGATACATCATCTTCTTTTGATGTTATAAAAAATATTATTGATTTTTATGCTAATAAAAATATAAGTTTTAAATATATTGTTTTGTTACAACCTACAAGTCCTTTGAGAAATAATAAACATATTGATGAGGCATTGGATTTATTTTTTAAGAAAAAAGCTAATTCTGTAATTAGCGTTTGTGAGTGTGAACACTCTCCTCTTTGGAGCAATACCATACCAGAAAATGGTGCTATGGATTTATTTTTGTCTTCAGAGATTAAAAATTTACGCTCACAGGATTTAGAAAAATATTACAGACTTAATGGTGCTATTTATATAGCAAAAATAAAAGAATTTATGCAATATAAAGGTTTTTTTATGCCAAATAGTTTTGCTTATAAAATGGAGTCTATTTATTCTATAGATATTGATACGGATTATGATTTGAAAATGGCTAGTTTGTTGTTAAAAAGCGAGTATATTTAAAATCCTACTCTCTAACCCTAAAATTTCTTTTTCTAAAACTTCTAATATTTTTTCATTAAAATGCTTATATGGAAAAATATTAGCTAATTTTTTAATGTGTTTTAAACTTTGCTTTTTATGCTCGTAATTTTGCCATAAAATTTCTTTATTTTTGTTTTCATACCTACCATTTTCATTAAATTCATAGCGGTATATACATTCTTTCGATACAAAAAAACTCTCACTTAGCATAAAATTTATATAGTTAAAAAGCACATCCTCTCCATAGCAAAGTCTTTCTTTGAAATCAATATATTCAAAACTTTTTAAAATCAAATTTTTCCTATATACTTTTGCCCAAACACTCCAGCAAAAATGCTTTTGCTTAAATAAAAATTCCAAAAATTTATTTTTGTTAAAAAACTCATCTTGCTTAAATCTATAAAATTTCTTAAATTTCACCCTATGTACATATGCATCAAACACTACCATATCAACATTTTTAATTTTTTCAAGCCCAACTTCACAAGCATTAAGCTCTAAATAATCATCAGGATCTAAAAACATTATATAGGGTGAACTTGAATTTAATACACCTATATTTCTACTAGCAAAAGTCCCTAAATTCTCTTCATTATGTATGATTTTTATTCTATCATCTTTACTAGCATATTCTTTGGCTATATCTATACTTTTATCACTTCCACAATCATCTACTACAATGATTTCTATATCTTTAAAAGTTTGGTTTATACAACTTTCTAATGCTCTAGCTATATATTTTTCTACATTATAAGTTGGTAGTATGATGGAAATTTGACTCATTTTAGCTCTTTATTTTTTGATATAATTATAGCTTTTATTTTTAAGGAAAATCATGAATATTTTTATCAACCTTCCTACTTGGCTTGGAGATGCGGTGATGTCTAGTGTGGCTATTTATGCTATAAAAGAAAAATACCCCCAAGCTAAATTTACTTTTTATGGTTCTTTTGTAAGTACAGAGCTTTTTAAACGCTTTGAAAATGCTCAAATTTTAGTAGAAAATAAAAAGCAAAGATATAGGCAGATTTTACAAGCTAGAAAAAATCTTGGTAAATTTGATCTAGCTTTTTCATTTCGCTCGGCATTTTCAAGTAAGATTGTTTTAAATCTAATCAAAACAAAGAAAAGATTTTATTTTGATAAAAATATTCTAAAAGAAGAACATCAAGTTTTAAAATACTTAAATTTCATAGAAAAAGCTTTAAATTTTAAAGCCACTTCAAATGCTTTAAAACTCCCTATAAAAGCAAAATCAACTCAAAAAATTTTAGGTATAAACCCAGGTGCACATTTTGGAAGTGCGAAAAGATGGGAAGCGAGCTATTTTGCAAGGGTAGCAAAAGAATTTAGCTCCACTCATCAAATTTTAATCTTTGGAGTAGAAAGTGAGAGAGAAATTTGTGATGAAATTGAGCATTATCTTTTAAAAGAAGGCATAAAAGCAAAAAATCTTTGTGGTAAAACTAGTATTTATACTTTATGTAAAAATATTTCTATGCTTGATTTACTCATCACAAATGATAGTGGTCCTATGCATATAGGTGCAGCTTATGGGGTAAAAACGGTGGCTGTTTTTGGCTCGACCAAATTCAGCCAAACATCGCCTTGGCAAGAAAATGCTAAAATAGCTCATCTTGATCTAGCTTGTATGCCTTGTATGCAAAAGGTCTGCCCTTTAAAACACCACAAATGCATGAAAGATTTAAAGCCTGATGTGGTGATAAATTTAGCAAGAAATTTTTCAGGAGTATAAATGGTTTTTAGTTCTTATGAATTTATATTTATATTTTTACCTATAGTTTTAATTATATTTTATATGCTTAAAAATTTAATCATATTCAAAGCGCAAAATTATTTTTAGTCTTAGCAAGTTTATTTTTTTATGCTTTTTGGAAGGTTGAATATGTTTTGATTTTATTGCTTTCTATGGGTGTGAATTTTTATCTTGCAAATTTAATTTTACTTAATAGAAAAAAAGTAAAATTGTTATTTTATAGTGGTGTGTTTTTTAATTTAGCTTTACTTGCTTTTTTTAAATACACTGATTTTCTTTTAGAAAATTTTAATGTATTTTTTCAAATAACCCAACTAGATTTTAATATTCCTTTGCCACATATATTATTACCTTTAGCTATATCTTTTTTTACTTTTCAACAAATTGCTTTTTTAGTAGATTGTTATAAAAGAACAAATATAGAAAGTTTAAAAAGTGAAAATACATACAAAATAAATATTTTAGATTATGCTTTGTTCATAACATTTTTTCCTCAGCTTATAGCAGGTCCAATAGTACATCATAAAGAAATGATGCCTCAATTTAAGAGTATGCTTTGGGACAATTCCATTCTTATTAATTGGGAAAATATAGCTAAAGGATTATTTATATTTTCTATGGGTTTATTTAAGAAAGTATATATTGCCGATTCTTTTGCACTTTGGGCTAATGCAGGGTTTAAGATAGTTGAAAATGGAGGTGCTTTAAATATTTTTGAAGCTTGGGCAACTTCTTTATCTTATACTTTTCAACTTTATTTTGATTTTAGTGGATATTGCGATATGGCTATAGGTATAGCTTTATTTTTTAGTATAAAACTTCCTATTAATTTTAATTCTCCTTATAAAGCATTGAACATAAGTGATTTTTGGAGAAGATGGCATATAACATTAGGTAAATTTTTAAAAGATTATTTATATATACCTTTAGGCGGCAATAGGATTTCTAAGATTATAAATTTAAGAAATCTTTTTATAGTGGCTTTTGTTAGTGGAGTATGGCATGGAGCTGGATGGGGTTTTGTGATATGGGGAGTATTGCATGGATTAGCTATGGTGCTTCATAGAATATATACATTTATAATCCCAAATGCTAAATTTAAAGAAAATATTGTTTATAAAATATTTGCATGGTTTATAACTTTTAATTTTATTAATCTTGCGTGGATATTTTTTAGAAGTGAGAATATCCAAGGAGCTATAAATTTATTAAAGGCTATGTTTGGTATAACTTGGGTGGAATTGCCGTACAGGTTTTATTCAAGATGGAAACATACTTTGGCTTCCATCAATGGTAGTAATGAAACTTTAATTTACATCATCGTTTGTATGATTTTATGTGTTGGGTTTAAAAATAGTATTGAAAAAACTAATGTTATGAAACCAAATGTATTTTATATTTTAGTTGTTATATTTTTCTTATATACATCTATATTTATTTTAGGAGTAATTCCTTATACTGAATTTATTTATTTTAATTTCTAAGGATAAAAATGTTTAAATCATATAAAAAATTCGTGTTAAAGGTTTTATTTATACCCCTACCTTTTATTTTTTGTTATCTTGTCTATATGTTTATATACGATCCTCTAATGCTTTATCATAAACCTTGGTTTAGAGCAGAAAGCTTTGACAAGGATTCTAGATTAGCTAACCAAGGAATAATTAAGAATTATGATTTTGATAGTATTATTATAGGTAGTTCTATGTTGGAAAATTCTTCTCCTAAGAAAGCTAGCCTTCTTTTAAATGAACGGTTTATTAATATATCTTCCCCGGGACTTTATTTTAACGAAAGGGCTATTTTTTTAAATTATGCTTTTTTAAAAAATAAAAATATCAAACGCGTGATTTATTCCTTGGATCTAACAATGATTTTAGATTTAGCTACAAGAGATACAAAATACTTTGATTTTTTATATGATGATAATTATTATAATGATATACTAGTTTATTTACAAAAAAGATTTTTATTTTGTGTTTTAAATATTAATAATGATTGTAGCAAAAATAAAGACTTAGATTCAAGAACTTTTTGGATAAATGATGTAGGACACAGATTTGGTGGTTTTGATAATTGGTTGAAATCATCAAAACATTACAAAGGAACAGATTTTGCCTTTGAGAAAATACGACATTCAAAATTTATAATAAAAAATAATTACAATGAAATGCAAGTAAAGATGGAACAAATGCAAAATATTTTAAAAGTCTATTTGTTTAAAATAATCGAAAAAAACCCTCATGTTGATTTTGATATTTTAATACCATCTTATTCTCGTTTATTTTATTCAATTGATAACGGAGATAGGGGATTGTATTTTAATAGAATCAAATCTATTCTTCGGTGGGTTGTCTTAGAAGCTAGTAAATATCAAAATACTAAAATATATGGATTTGATGATTTAGATTATGCGGATGATATTGCAAATTACAGAGATTTGACGCATTATAACATTGATATGAATGAAATACAGTTTATGGCAATAAAGAACCAAACCAATATTCTTACTAAGACTAATATTGATGAGTATCTTGAAAATTTTGAAAATAAAATTAGAAAATACAATATTGATGAATTTATAAAAGCTATAAAAAAATATTTTCCAGAGGCAAATAATGAAAATTAGCAATTATATGTAAAAACCCTTGCAAAAGCTTGATAAATGTGTTAAACTTAACAATCATTTTTAATCAAGGAGCTTTTTATGACTAAAGCAGATTTTATTTCTCAAGTTGCTCAAACTGCTGGGCTAACTAAAAAAGATGCAACTGCAGCTACTGATGCAGTAATCACTACTATTACTGATGTATTAGCTAAAGGTGATAGCATTAGTTTTATCGGTTTTGGTACATTTTCTGTAGCTGAAAGAGCTGCTAGAGAAGCTAGAGTGCCAAGCACTGGTGCTACTATCAAAGTACCTGCTACTAAAGTTGCTAAATTTAAAGTAGGTAAAAACCTTAAAGATGCAGTTGCTGCTGCTAAAACTGCTAAAAAAGCTAAAAAATAATTCTTTGCGCAAAAGTTTTTAACTTTTGCGTCTTTCTTTATAGATTAAGTATTAATTTTCTTTTGATATTATTTTTAAAAAATTATAAGGAAAACAATGTCAATTTATAATAGTATCTTAGATTGTATAGGCAACACTCCGATTATTTCTTTAAAAGAATTGGCTCCAAATCTTTATGCTAAATGTGAGTATTTTAATCCAAGTCATTCTATAAAAGATAGAGCGGCTTTAGAGATGATAAAACAAGCTTTAAATGAAGGTAAGATTAATCAAGAAACAACCATTATAGAAGCTACAAGTGGAAATACTGGTATAGCTTTAGCAATGATTTGTGCAAGTTTAAAGCTTAAGCTTATCATTGCTATGCCTGAGTCTATGAGTATTGAGCGTAGAAAAATGATGAGTTTTTTTGGCGCAAAGCTAGAGCTTACTCAAGCGAGCAAAGGCATGCAAGGAGCGCTTGATAGAGCTAATGAGCTTTTGAGTGAAATTCCAAATTCATTTATGGTAAGTCAATTTGAAAATATCAACAACAAAAACGCACATAAAAAAAATACTGCTTTAGAAATTTTAAAAGCTTTGCCCGATCTTGATATTTTTTTAGCAGGTTTTGGTACAGGCGGGACTATTAGTGGGGTAGGAGAAATTTTAAAAGAGCATAATCCTAATATCAAAATCATCGCTTTAGAGCCCGCGGCTTCGCCACTTTTGAGTCAAAATACCGCTGCAAGCCATAAAATCCAAGGCATAGGTGCAAATTTTATTCCTAAAATTTTAAATCAAAAAATCATAGATGAGATAGTTTGTGTAAGTAATGAAGATGCTATAAATACAGCTTTAGAGCTTGGTAAAAACGGTATAATGGCAGGAATTTCAAGTGGAGCAAATGTATATATGGCTAGGAAAATAGCTTTAGAAAATCCTGATAAAAAAGTCTTGACTATGCTAAATGATACAGCTGAGCGATATTTATCAACTGATTTGTTTGCAAATTTATAATTTGGAGTATGTATGAGTCAAAATAATGAACATTTTGATTTAGATCTTGAAAGAGCAATTTTAAGTTCTTGTATATATAGCGAGGATTCTTTTTTTAGTATTTCTTCAGATATTGAGATTAATGATTTTTCGCTCAAAGCCCATCAAGATATTTACAAAGCGATTTTAGCTTGTGTGAATGCAGGTGAGCCAATAAGTGCAAGTTTTATAAGAAAACATAAAAAAGTAGATGAGCAAATTTTAGCTGAAGTTTTAGCCACTACTTCCATAGCAGATGTGAGTAAATATGCATATGAACTAAGAGAAAAATCCATTAGACGCCAGCTTTTAAATTTTGCTTATACTATACCTACAAGGGTAAATGAAGATAAAAGCATTTCTCAAATTTCAGATGAAATAGGCAAAGAAATTTTTAATCTTACTAACCGTGTAAATAGTAATAGTATTAAAGATATGACTATGGTTATGTCTGAGCTTATGGATGAGTTTAAAAAGCAAAAAGAAGCTGAAAATAAAGATATTTTAGGACTTGATACAGGTTTTAGTGAGCTTAATAAAATGACAAAAGGCTTTAAACCTGGTGATCTTGTAATCATCGCTGCGCGCCCTGGTATGGGAAAAACTACGATTTGTCTTAATTTTATAGAAAAAACACTAAGGCAAAACAAAGGTGTTGTGATGTTTTCACTAGAAATGCCTGCTACTCAAATTATGCAAAGATTAATCAGTGCAAAAACTTTCATTCCTTTGCAAAAAATTCTAATCGCAGATTTAAATGATGATGAGTGGGATAGAGTGAGTGATGCTTGTAATGAATATGCACAAAAAAATCTTTATATTTATGATAGCGGTTATGCTAGTATAGCAGATATTCGTTCCATTTTACGCAAAATCAAAGCTCAAGATGAAAGCATTGAGCTTTGCGTGGTAGATTATATTGGTCTTATGATGAGTAATTCAGCTTTTAATGATAGGCATTTGCAAGTAAGTGAAATTTCAAGAGGCTTGAAGCTTTTAGCAAGAGAGTTAAATATGCCTGTGGTTGCTTTATCTCAACTTAATCGTTCATTAGAAAGTAGAGCTAATAAACGCCCTATGTTAAGTGATTTAAGAGAAAGCGGTGCTATAGAACAAGATGCAGATACTATTTTATTTGTATATAGAGATGAAGTTTATAGAGAACAAGAAGAAAAAGAAAGAGAAAATAAAGCAAAAAATGAAGGCAAAACTTATGAGAGAAAATTTATACCAAATCCTATGCAAGAAAAGGCTGAGCTTATTATAGGTAAAAATAGAAATGGTCCTGTAGGGCATGTGGATTTGCTTTTCTTAAAAGAAAAATCGTGCTTTATTGAAGCTCCAAAAGAAGATTTTGTGGTTACAAGCTTTGAAGGTTAATTCAAAGGGTAACCATAGTTTCTATGCATAAAAAGTTCTAAATCTTTGAAATCAATTTTGCCCATTAGTTCTTCTACAAGCTGTTTATAAACTATTTTTCCATCTTTGACTACAAAAGCTGATCTAGCTAATAATCCTGCAAAAGGACTATTGCCTATTAATACTCCATAGTTGGTGCCAAAATCTTTAAAAGCAAAATCGCTTGCAACGATAATATCGTCAATCCCTTCAGTAGCGCAAAAACGATCCATAGCAAAAGGCAAATCCATACTAATGGTAATAACTTCAATATTTTTCATTGAAGTTAGTCTTTTATTGGTTTCTTTGGCTTGTTTTGAGCATACTTGAGTATCCAAACTAGGAAAGGTTAATAAAATTTGAGTTTTTCCAGGGGGTGCTATTTCTACCGGAGCAAGATTTTTAGTTCTTAGGGTTACTTTTGGAGCATTATCGCCAATTTCTAGCTCATCTCCTATAAGTTCTATTTCTTGATTTTTATACATAATGCTTGCCATATTTTTTTCCTTTTTATAATAAAATCATTTTTGCTAAAAGCAAAAAACTAAAAAATCCCAAACCATCAGTGATTGCTGTAATTACTACACTTGAGCCTACTGCAGGATCGATTTTAAATTTTTTTAAAGTTAAAGGCACAAAGGAACCTACAAAGCCTGCTAAGGCTAGATTAATTAGCATTGATAAGGCTATAACAAGCCCCAAAAGAGCTGTTTTAAACCATATAAAAGCTATAATACTCATAATACTAGCAAATATAAGTCCATTAAGTAAAGAAATTCCACTCTCTCTTAATATAACTTTTTTAGCATCTTTAAATTCTACTTCGTTGAGTGAGAGTTTTCTAACTGTTACTGCTAAAGCTTGTGAGCCTGTATTGCCTCCCATAGAAGCTACAATAGGCATTAGCACTGCTAAAGCCACAAGTTGTTCTATTTCACCTGAAAAAAGGCTAATGATATTAGCTGAGATTAATGAGGTGGTAAGATTAATCATAAGCCAAAAAGCTCTTGCTTTGGCTGCTTTAAAAGCACTTTCTTCTTCAGCATCTTCATCAACTCCGGCTAAATTATAAATTTGCTCTGTTGCATTTTCTTGTATAAGATCGTGAATATCATCATAGGTAATTCTACCTAAAAGCACTTCATCATCATTTACAACCGCTAAAACACTCAAATCATAATCTTCTACTATATCAATAGCTTTTTGTATGTCTTCATAATCTTTAATGCTATAGCATTTATATTTTTCACTATTGTTTTTAATAATATCTGCAAAACTTAGTTTAAAATCCCAAATCAAAAGATCGCTTAAATTAATAGCATTACAAAGCTTTCCTTGATTATCTATGATATAAACTTGAAAAATTTGATCTACTTGTCCTGAGTGTTTTAAAATTCTATATCTTTTGATTGCTTTTTCTATGCTTTCATCAATAGATGCTGTAAAAATTTCTGTTTGCATATAAGCACCAGCAGTATTTTCATCATAATTTTTAAGGCGTAAAATTTCTTCTTTATCTTCAGAACTTAAGCGGTTTAAAATAGCTAAAGTTTTTTGTGGATTTAGCTCTTCAAAACGCTTAATTAAGTCAGTTGCATCATCACTTTCAAGTTCTTCTACTGCTTTTGCAATCTTTATAATGCTTAAGTGTTCTAAAATATCTTCTAGTATATGATCAGGCGTTATAATAGCTACATTTGCAAGTGTGTGAGTATCAAAAGATTTAAGAGTTTGTAAATAGAGCTCTTCATTGTATCTTTTGATAGTTTTTAAGGCTTCATTAATTTCATAAGTACTTTGATCTTTAGAAGTATTTTTTAAAAGTTCTTGTGCTTCTAAAAAATCATTCATCATTTCAAAGCTCCATAGAATTTTCTATATTTTGTTCTTTTGGCGGATTTTTATAGTTTTCATCTATACTTTGTAAGCGATTTTCATACTCTTTTACCATTTTTAAAAATTCTTCCTTATTTTTTCCGCTTAGACTTGATTTTGGAATTTTAACGATGGTTTCAGGATTGATTGCTTTATTATTTAGATAAAGTCCAAAATGCAAATGTGGTCCAGTACTCATACCAGTAGAACCTACATAAGCAATTACTTGTCCTTGCTTAACTTTTTGACCACGTTTGACTTTACCAAAACGACTAAGATGAGCATATAAAGTCATATAACCTGACATGTGTTTTACTTGTACAACTTTGCCATAACCACCTTTTGTTCCAACAAAACTAATCGTTCCATCTCCGGCGCTTTTTACTGGAGTACCAGTTGGGGCAGCATAATCAATACCTAAGTGTGCTCTATAGCGTTTTAAAATAGGGTGATATCTTGCCTTAGTAAAACGATCTGAAATTCTTGTATATTTAACCGGTTTTGTTAAAAAGAAATTTTCAAGTTCTTTTCCTTGGGCATTATAATAAGAATCTTTATACAAAAATACAGAATATTCTTTACCTCTAATATTGGCTAAAGCTGCTTGGATATTAATATCGCCAAAAAGCCTTCCTAATCTTCTTTTTTGCTCATAAATTAATACTACACTATCGCCCTTCCTAACATTTTTAAAATTAACACTATTTTTAAATGCTCTTACCATTGCTCTTGCTAAAGTTACACTACCACTTTCATCATAAACATCTTGATAAGCTGAGTTATTGATAGCTACACGAATGGTTCTTTTTTCTTTTATATAAGAAATAGGGGTAAAGCTTAATACAAATTTGTTTTCATTGTTTTTATAAATATGAATTTGTAAATCATCACTAATTGGGATTAAGACTTGCTCTAATTGTCCTTGTTCATCTTTTAACATTTGATATTTTATGCCACTTGCAATTTCTGCACTTAGTTCTTTGTCTTCGGTATCAAGATTGTAATATAAATTAAGCGGTATAGAGTGATCTTGTAAAAAATCAAGCAAAGTTTTGCCATTTTCCCAAGAAAGTTCTTCAACACTTGAAATAGCAAAAAGTTTTATTGATATAAGCAAAGATATGAAAATTTTTTTCATGATTTTTAAAGCCTTCTAAAATTTAAACATAAATTTGTATTTTACTTAATTTTTCTTACAATTTTGTAAGGAAAAAACAATATAATTTAATTTTTACACTGTTTTAAGGAGTATGATTTGTCAAGAATTATCTTAATGTTTTGTTGTTTTTTAGCAATTTTGCAGGCTAAAAATTATGATTTGATACAAACAAAACTTGAAAAAGTAGATGATATTTATGGTTATGTAAAAGATGATCCTAGGATTTTACTACACTCAAGCGGTATAGTTGTACATGAAATTGATACGCAAAAATCTATCATCGCAAGAGCCAGTGTGATAGGGCGTGAAAACGGCTTGGTTAAATTGCAATTTAAAGTTTTTGATATGCTGGCTCAAGATGCCATGCCTTTGCCAAATGTGTTACCGCAAGTAGGTGATAAAATAGTTTTAAATTATTTATATGATAGAGCATTGATTATAGCTCCTGATAAAAGTGTATATGATTTTATAGCGCAAAAATTAAATGGAATTTATTTCCTACATCCTGATTTATTTGGAGCGCATATGATACAAGAATATCGCCAAACCCCAAGAAGATCCGACTTTAGATCTTTTTGTTCAAAAAATGCAGTTGGGGTTTTAGTAGTAGCTTTAGAAAAGAAAGCTGAAATAGTTGATTGTCAAGACTTTGGTAAGATTGAAGAATTTAACATACCTCAAGCTCAAAGTTTGCAAATTCCATTTTATTCAAGAATTACGGGTTATAAAAGCGATATTTTTAGCTTAAATGATGAAGCAATTGGGAATTATTATGTATATTATGAAAAATTAATTAGCTTAACTAGAGAAAAATAATGCAAGAAATTCATCAAAAATTCTTTCAAGATCTTTTAGGAGTACAAAACGCTCATTTTGATCCTATTCACAAAAGAGCGTATAGCTATGATGCTACTAAAAAACATTATTTACCCGATGGAGTGCTTTTTCCAAGAGATGAAAATGATATTAGTCAAATTTTAAAATACTGCAATGAAAATAAAATCATAGTCATTCCTAGGGGTTCAGGTAGTGGATTTACCGGTGGAAGTCTGGCTGTTAATGGTGGAGTGGTGCTAAGCTTTGAAAAACATATGAATAAAATTTTAGAAATTGATCTTGAAAATTTGGTTGCAGTAGTACAACCTGGTGTGATAAATATGGCTTTGCAAGAAAAAGTAAAAGAATATGGTTTGTTTTATCCACCTGATCCTGCGAGTATGGAATATTCTTCTTTGGGAGGAAATGTTGGTGAAAATGCAGGGGGTATGAGAGCTGCTAAGTATGGCATAACTAAAGATTATGTAATGGCATTAAGAGCAGTTTTACCTAATGGAGAAATCATTAGAGCAGGTAAAAAAACTATAAAAGATGTAGCAGGCTATAATCTAGCTGGAATTTTAATAGCAAGCGAAGGATCTTTGGCTGTGCTTAGTGAAATCACTTTAAAGCTAGTTGCTTTACCAAAGTTTAAAAAAACTGCAATGGGAATTTTTAACAGCATTGATGATGCGATGAATGCAGTATATAAAACTTTAGCCAAAGGTGTAACTCCTGTATCTATGGAATTTTTAGATCAATTAAGTATACAAGCATTAGAACAAAAATTCCAAAAAGGCTTGCCAATGGATGCAGGTGCGATTTTAATTGCTGATGTAGATGGTAATGTAGAAGAAGCCATTGAAGCAGATTTAAAAATCTTGCAAGAAAGTTTTTATGAGTCTAAGGTAAGAGAGTTTAAAATAGCTAAAGATGAGCAAGAAGCAGCTGATATTTGGTTTGCTAGAAGAAATTGCTCTCAAAGCATAGCAATGTATGGAAATTTAAAGCTTAATGAGGATATTACAGTACCGCGTTCAAAACTACCTGAGCTTTTAAAAGGTATAGCTGAAATTTCTAAAAAATATAGTTTTAAAATTCCTTGTTTTGGTCATACTGGCGATGGGAATGTACATACTAATGTAATGGTAAGTGATAAAAATAATCCTGAATTAGTTAAAAAAGGTTATGAAGCTGTGGAAGAGGTGTTTAAGCTTACAGTTTCTTTAGGTGGGACTTTGAGTGGTGAGCATGGTATAGGCATTTCAAAAGCCCCTTTTATGAGGCTTGCTTTTAGTGAAGCTGAAATGGAATTAATGAGAAACATCAAAAAAGCATTTGATCCAAATAATATACTTAATCCTTTTAAAATGGGACTTTGATGAATTTTAAAAACTTATTTAAAATTCTTTTAGCTTTAAGAGATAAGGAAATTTTAAATTATGCTGCAGCTTTAAGTTTTTATACTATTTTATCTTTAATACCACTTTTATTTTTGTGTTTTTGGGTTTTTACCCAAATTCCAAGCTTTGAAATATATCAAGAAAGAATTAAAAACTTAATTTTTACTTTTTTAATCCCAACTCAACAAGAATTAATCATACAATACATCAACACTTTCTTAAAAAATAGCGTAAATTTGGGACTTATAGGGCTTTTGGCTATGGCTTTGACTTCTTTGGCCTTTTTTTCAGGTTATGATTATGTGATTAATAAGCTTTTAGAGGAAGATTCTAAAAGTCTTTGGCATAGTATAAGTTCTTATTGGACTTTGGCAACCTTAACTCCACTTGGGCTTGGGGTAAGTTTTTATATCTCAGGTTTTATACAAAAAACCTTAGATGATTTTAATATCGCTTTAAATTTTTTTGAGATTTTGCCTTATGTGATTATATGGGCATTATTTTTTATATCTTATTCAAGCTCAGTAAGTAAAAAAGGTGATTTAAAAGCTTTAGTCATTAGTTCTTTTGGTGCTTCTGTGATTTGGTATATTTCTAAGATGATTTTTGTATATTATGCTGTATATAATAAAACTTATTTAAATGTATATGGCTCTTTCTCTGTAATATTATTTTTCTTTTTGTGGATTTATATTTCTTGGATCATTTATCTTTTAGGCTTAAAGGCTTATTTGCTTTTAAATCAAGAAAATAAAGGGAACAAACCCAAGAGAAATTACAAAAAGAGCTAAGTATTTATTAAATATAGCGATTAAAGATAAAATTAAATAAATACAATAAAATACAAAAGGTATTGATAGATTAATTGCATGCAATTTAAACTCAAAAAAATGTATTAAAAGCAAATCTAATAAATTTCCATAAGAAAAAATATGTAATATTAAAACTAAAGGGTAAAACACTACAAAGGCTAAACTTAAAGGTATGGCTAAAAATTGCTGAAAGCTAAGTAAAGGAAAAAAGTATAATACAGGGATAATCATTGCTAAAAAGGTCCAAATATTTAGCAAAAAAACGTGAGTGAAGTTTGAAAATTGATCTTTAAAATGATGAAGATATAAATAAATATAAAAAACTCCCAAAATAGAAAATAAAAACCCAACGCTAAAAAGAAGTTTTGGGAAAATACTAATACAAAAAGCTATGCTTAAAAATAAAAATTTAAAACTTAAAATCTTGATATTTTTACTAAATAAATAAAAAGCAAAAAGACTCATTAATAAAGCTCTTGTATAAGATGGACTAAAGTCTATTAAAAATATATATAAAATTAAAAGCAAGAAAGCAAAAATACTAATATCAAGCTTTAAACTTCTATAAGGAAAATATCGTTTATGAAAAAAAGCATATAAAGGAGTAAAAATCAAAAAGCAAAAGCTAAATAACAAGCCTAAATGATATCCACTAATAGCAATTAAATGTGCGATATTATAAAAATTTATATCATTTCTAAGTTCACTTGATACATTTTTTGCAAAAAACAAAGCACCATAAAATTCTTTGATTTTTTCATTTTGATGTTGACTTAAAAAATACTCTACTAAAGTATTTTCTTTTTGTATTTTAGTTTTATTAAAATCATAACTTGGCACATAAAAACTTTTACTAAGATAATCTTTAAAGTTAATATTTTTAGTGATAATTCTAAGATTTATTACATCATTTTTGCTTAAATTTAGATTTTTAAAACTAGTAGTGTAAAAAACAAAATCAGAGTTTTTAAGTTTTAGGACTTGATATTTTTTGCCTTTTTTATTAGTTTTTTCATAAGAAGATAAAATAATATTATCTTTAAGTAATAAATGCTTAGTAAGTTTAAAATTTTGGTATTTTTTATACTCATAGATAAGATTTAAACTAAAAATTGTTAAAAAACATAATAGCAAAATTAAAAATTCTCTATAAGAATCTTTTATAGAGAATTTTAAACTCATTTTTTCTTAGAAAAACGTGATAAATATAACCATATAATAAAAATTAAAGTGATTATAAAAGCAGGAGCTATATAAGGATAGTTTGTAAATGCTTCAAAGGCTTCTTTTAAAGTATTTCCAAAAATAAAACCAGCATAGCCTAAAACGATAGCCCAGATCAAACTAGATAAGGTATTGATGATGAAAAATCTTATAAAACTAAATTTGCAAAGACCTGCTGCTATGGGAATGATGGTTTTTACTCCATAAATGAATTTTTGTACTATTAAGAGCAAATCGCCGTATTTTTTGATTTTCATCATTGCAAGGGCAATTTTTCTTCTATGATTTTTAAAATAAGGCATTATGTCTTTTTTATAGTATTTTCCCAAAGTAAACAACAAAGTTGAGCCTATGGCATTAGCTAAAAAGGCTAAAAATATACACCAATGCAGATCAAGTTTAGTAGAGCTTGCACAAAGTACTCCAGCGGCAAGTATGGCTACCATACCTCCGCCAAATGAGTAAAAAAACAAAATCAAATAACCATAAGTGCTAAGATTATCTATCATTTCTTGCATGTAAAACCTTATCTTGCAAAATCAATAGCTCTAAGTTCTCTGATGACATTGACTTTTATTTCACCAGGGTATTGTACTTTTTCTTGAATTTCTTCAGCTATTTCTTTAGCTAAAAGCACAGATTCATCATCATTGACTAATTTTGCATTAACAATAACCCTAATCTCTCTACCCGCATTAATAGCATAGGCTTTTTTAACCCCTTCTTTGCTTTTTGCTATATCTTCAAGTTCGCTAACTCTTTTTAAAAAAGCTTCTAAAACCTCACGTCTTGCGCCAGGACGCGCAGCGCTTAGTGTATCTGCTGTGCAAACCGCAGCCGATTCTATGCTTGTAGCTTCTTCATGGCCATGGTGAGCATAAATTGCATTAATCACCACAGGATGCTCTTTGTATCTTTTGCAAAGCTCAGCTCCTAAATCTACATGCGAGCCTTCAAATTCATGTGTTAAAGCCTTGCCTATATCGTGTAAAATCCCAGCTCTTCGTGCAAGTTTTTCATCCCCGCCACATTCAGCTGCTATGATTCCAGCTAAATGTGCTACTTCTAGAGAATGTGCCAGAGCATTTTGTCCATAGCTTGCTCTATATCTTAATTTTCCTATGAGTTTTACTATTTCAGGATGGATTTGATTTAACCCCAGATCCATTACAATAGTTTGCCCTTCTTCCAAAATATTATCTTCAAATTCTTTACAAACTTTTTCATGAATTTCTTCTATTTTTGCAGGTTGTATTCTTCCATCTTCTACCAAAAGCTCAATCACCTTTGTAGCAATAGCACGTCTATAAAGATTAAAACAACTTACTATAATTGCTCCAGGTGTATCATCGATGATAATATCAACCCCTAAAACCATTTCTAGGGTTTTAACATTTCTTCCTTCTTTACCTATAATACGCCCTTTTAGTTCATCATTTTTGATATTGACAACATTAATAAGTCTTTCAGCGGCAAATTCCCCTGCAAACCTTGAAGTTGCCTGTGCTAAAATAAAATTAGCCTTTCTTTTGGCTTCATTTCTAGCTTCTTCTTCATATTTTCTAACAATATGTGCAATTTCAGCTCTTGAATTTTCTTCTATTTTCTGTAGGACTATATTTTTTGCTTCTTCTTGTGTGAGACCAGCTGAGTGTTCAAGGATTTTTAAAACTTCACCAAGTTTTGTTTCATAGTTTTGTTTTAAATTTTCATTTTCCTCTTGCAAGGTTTTTATAGTTTGCTTTTCTTTTAAAAGCTTGTTTTTATTTTCCTCGTGAAGTTTTTCTTGATAATGAAGATTTTGTTCTTTTTTGTTAAGTTCTTCTAGTTTAGCAGAATGCTCTTTTTGTAGTTTTTGAATTTTTTCATCAAATTTTTTCTTCGCTGTAAATTCAGCTTCAGCAACCGAGTTTTTAGCATCTTTGAGTGTTAATTCAGCTTCGTATTCGATAGCTTTTGCTTTTGCTTTTGCTTGCTCTAAAAAGATATTGAAATTTGCATCATTAATCTTTTTGGCGACTATATATCCAATCCCTCCGCCTATGAAAACGGCTATTAATGCAACTAATATTTCTATCATTATTTTTAACTTTCCTAAAATATTTTTTATAAGGGTTTATATAAAAATTTCCTTTTATATCATAATCTTGGCTAAAAAATTGATCAGATTTTGCATCTATCATTTGTGTAAAAACAACCAAAGGTTTTTTATAAGAAATACTTTCAAAAAACCTATCATAAAAACCTTGACCATGACCGATTCTTCCTAATTTTGCATCTACACCTATAACAGGTATAATTGCAATGTCTATACGGACTTGCAAAAAAGAATCTTTTGGTTCATATACCCCAAAGCTCTTTTTGTCAAGAGCTAATCTTAATTTTACTACCTTTAAACTTTTATCTTGCATAAATGGAACAAAAATTTGATATTTTTTTGTTAGAAAATGTCTAAATTTATAAAGATTAATTTCATATTTTAAAGGAATGTATATAAGGATATTTTTGCAATTTTTATATAAATTTAGAATTTTTTTTATTTCTTGAAAAACTAAAAAATCTCTTTTATATTGATATTTTAGTTTTAAATACATTTTAGATTTTTGTTCTATCCTGAAATTATTTTTTATCAAGGCTTTCCTCGTAATTTTTTAACTTTTATGTTATACTTTTAAGCTTAAAAAATCATAAGGATATAACTTGAAAATTAATTTTTTTTTAGCGGTTTTTGCCATGATTTTTTTTATTTCATGTTCAAGTGATAGAGAAAGTCTTAGCAATGAAAACATTGATAATACGAGTTTAAATCAAGGTGAAAATACAGATTTTACTTTGAAATTTTTAGATGGTAGAAAAATGTATGTAAAATATCACGAACAAGAATTTAATTTTGATAACACAGTTAAAGCTAAATTATTTGTATTTTTTACAACTTGGTGTGTACCTTGTAAGGCTGAAATTCCACATTTAAATAATTTGAATAAAAAATATCAAGATAATTTTGAAGTAATAGCACTTTTTTTAGAGGAAAATAAAGATCAAGAAATATTAGCTTTTACACAAGAAGAAAAAATAAATTTTCCAGTAGCTATAGGGGAGAATAATTTTGTTTTTTCTAAAGTTTTAAATGTTAGTTCTATTCCGACAATGGTGTTATTTAACGCAAAAGGTGAAAAAGTTAAAGAGTATTTAGGAATAATTCCTGAAGAAATGTTAGATATAGATATACAAAAAGTGGTGATGTAATGTTTGGATTTTTAAAAAATGGTTTGAAAAAAACCTTAGAAAGTATTCATTTGGTTAAAGCTTCAAATAAAATCATTACTAAAGATTTGCTTGAAGAAATACTTTTAGAGGCTGATGTGGCATATGAAATAGTTGAAGAGATTATTTATTATCTTCCTCCAAATGATGAGGTTAAAAAGGCTGATTTGGAGCGTGTTATGGGGACATATTTTATTTATGATAAACCCAAATTTGCTAATGTTAAGCCTTTTGTGGATTTGATTTTAGGTGTAAATGGTGTAGGCAAAACAACTAGTATTGCTAAAATGGCGCATTTACATAAAGAAAATGGTGAAAAAGTTATATTAGGAGCCTGTGATACTTTTAGAGCAGGAGCTATAGAACAACTCAAACTTTGGGCTCAAAAACTTGATATAGACATCATCGCTACTTCTCAAGGACATGATCCTTCAGCTATTGCTTATGATGCTATTTCTAAAGCTTTAGCAAAAAATTACGATAGGGTTATTTTAGATACAGCAGGACGCTTGCAAAATCAAAAAAATCTTGCTAATGAGCTTGAAAAAATTGTCCGTATAAGTGATAAAGCTATGCAGGGAGCTCCGCATAGAAAAATTCTAGTATTAGATGGGACTCAAGGAGTAGCTGGAATTTTACAAGCAAAAGCTTTTAATGATTTAGTAAAGCTTGATGGAGTGATTATTACAAAACTTGATGGAACCGCTAAAGGTGGAGCTTTATTTAGCATAGCAAGAGAACTTGAGCTTCCTATTTTATATGTAGGAGTAGGAGAGCAGCTGGGGCAAATTCATGAGTTTAATCCTAATGAATATGTTAAAACTTTAGTTGAAGAGATTTTCGCATAATTTATGGCTAAAAAACATATTTTATTTGAATGCCAAGCTTGTGGAAATCAGCAAAGTAAGTGGCTAGGAAAATGCCCTGAGTGTGGTTCTTGGGATAGTTTTGTTGAGCTAAAGCAAGAACAAATCAAGCTTTTAAAAGAGTTAAATTCACTCTCAAACACTCCAAGTTCTGCAGTATGTATAAATGATGTTATAGCAGAAAATTTCACTCGCATTAGCACTGATGATAATGAACTTGATTTAGTTTTAGGTGGTGGATTAGTTGTAGGTTCTTTAGTGTTGATTGGGGGCTCACCTGGAGTTGGAAAATCAACGCTTTTATTAAAAATTGCATCAAATTTAGCTAAAAGTGGTAAAAAAGTACTTTATGTAAGTGGAGAGGAGAGTAAATCTCAAATCAAACTGCGCGCAGATCGTTTGAATGCAAATTGTGAAAATTTGTTTTTACTTACTGAACTTTGCTTGGAAGATATTTTAAGCGAGCTTTCTAAAAAAGATTATGAAATTTTAATTATTGATTCTATTCAAACTTTGTATTCTAACAAAATTACTTCAGCAGCGGGTAGTATCACTCAAGTTAGAGAGATTACTTTTGAGTTAATGCGCTATTCTAAAGCAAATAATATTAGTACTTTTATCATAGGACACATTACCAAAGATGGAGCTATAGCAGGACCTAGAATTTTAGAGCATATGGTGGATGTAGTGCTTTATTTTGAAGGTGATGCTAACAAAGAAATAAGAATTTTAAGAGGTTTTAAAAATCGTTTTGGAAATATTTCTGAAGTTGGTATTTTTGAAATGACTTCAAAAGGTTTGATTAGCGCTAAAGATATAGCTAATAGATTTTTCACAAGAGGTAAAGCAGTAAGTGGGAGTGCTTTGAGTGTGGTAATGGAAGGAAGTAGAGCTTTGATATTAGAAATTCAAGCTTTAGTTTGTGAGAGTACTTATCCAAAACGTAGCGCTACAGGCTATGAAAAAAATCGTTTAGATATGTTAATAGCTTTGCTTGAGAGGAAGCTTGAAATTCCTTTGGGACATTATGATGTTTTTATTAATGTAAGTGGCGGAGTGAAAATCAGTGAAACTGCAGCAGATTTAGCAGTTGTTGCGGCGATTATTTCAAGTTTTAAAAACCGTCCTTTAAGTAAAGATAGTGTTTTTGTGGGAGAGCTTAGTTTAAATGGTGAGATTAAAGAAGTATTTTCACTTGATGTGCGTTTAAAAGAAGCAAAAATGCAAAAATTTAAAAATGCTATAGTGCCAGTTAAACCTATGGAAGAACTTGGTTTAAAATGCTTTGTAGCCAAAGAATTGCGTGAAGTTTTAGAGTGGATGTAAAATTTGATGTAATTATTATAGGTTCAGGACTTGGAGGATTAAGTGCTGGAGCATATTTGGCGAAAAATGGAAAAAAAGTTTTAGTCTTAGAGCAACACTCTTTAATTGGTGGTTGTGCTACTTGTTTTAAAAGAAAAGGCGTTTTGATTGATGTAGGACTTCATGAGATGGATTTAGGTGAAGCAAAAACTGATATGAAGCATTTAGTTTTTGAAAAGCTTGGTATAAAGAATAAAATTCAACTTCTGCCTTTACCAAGTGCTTGGAGTATTAAAAGTAAAAATTATAATTTAACTTTACCTCACGGCATAGAAAAAGTAAAAGAAGTTTTAAAAAAAGAATTCCCAAAAGAAAGTAAGGGTATAGATAGATATTTTAAAGCTATAAGATTACAAGCTTATGCTATTCGAAGATTTTCTTGGGATTTAAAATTAAGCGAATTATTGTTATTTCCTTTTAGCACTGCTTGGATATTTATTAAAAATAAAATTTTCAATTATAAAGTTTATGATGTTTTAAATGCTTATATAAAAGATGATAAACTAAAAAAGATTTTAAATGCAAATATGAGTTATTATCATCATGATAGTAAAGAATTTATTTTTAGCTATCATGCTATAGCACAAAAGCATTATTATGATGGTGGAGTATATATTAAAGGTGGTTCACAAGCTTTAAGTTATGCTTTGGCCGAAGTTATCAAAGAAAATCAAGGACAAGTTTTTGCTAAGGCTGAAGTTGTTAAAATACTCACAAAAGATCAAAAAGCTTATGGAGTAGAATACATTCAAAATAATCAAAAACGTACTATTTATGCACAAAATATCCTTGCAAATTGTGATCCTTTGATTGTGTATAAAGATTTACTTAAAGACTTAAAATTAATCCAAGAAATTAAAGCAATAGAATCTAAAAAACGTGCTTGTTCTTTGGTGAGTGCTTATTTTATTTACGATAAAGATATCTCTAAAATTTATGAAAAAATGGATTATTGTAATTTTATATTTGAAGATGACTTTTTAAATAGTTCGTATGAAAGTACTAATATTTTAAAATTAGATATTAAAAAAAGACCTATAGCTTTTGTGAATTATTCTAAGGTTGATAGTGGCTTAGCTAGCGATAAATACATAGGTGTTGTAGCTTTTAGTTCAAATTATAAAGAGTGGGATTTAAATAAGCAAGATTATAAAGCTAAAAAAGAAGAAGTGTTAAAAGCTATAGTGCAAAGACTTGATGAAATTTTTCCAAATTTAAGCTCGTATTTAGTTCATCAAGAACTAGCTACACCAAAAACTATACAAAGATACACTAAAGCTTATGAAGGTACAATTTATGGATTTTCTCAAGATCAAGAAGGAGTTAAATATAGATTACACTATAAAAGTAAAAGTATAAAAAATTTATATTTTGCTAATGCTTTTATATTTCCTGGTGGAGGTTTTACAGGAACAATTTTAGGTGGATATTTTTGTGCTAATAAAATGAATTTTCATTAAAATATAAGCAATTTTTTTCTATAATATTAGCTTTGAAATATTTATTCTGCTAAGGATTTTTAATGAAAGATTTATTTTTATTTAGTTCTTTTATAGATTCTAGTCACACTTTTGCATACTTTTTTCACTTGGGTATAGTAGTTGTGATTTCTTTAATTTTAGCAAAACTTGCTACAAGATCCATGCAAATTGTTCCAAGAGGTAGTCAAAATTTGGCCGAGGCTTATATGGAAGGTATTTTAAGCATGGGTAGAGATACTATGGGTAGCGATGAAGCTGCTAGAAGATATTTACCTTTAGTTGCAACGATAGGTTTTATTGTATTTTTTAGTAATATTATAGGAATTATCCCTGGTTTTGAAGCTCCAAGTGCTAGTTTAAATTTTAGTGCAACTTTAGCTATTGTAGTATTTATATATTATCATTTTGAAGGTATTAGAACTCAAGGATTTTTTAAATATTTTGCACATTTTATGGGACCTGTAAAAATTTTAGCACCTTTAATGTTTCCTATAGAAGTAGTTTCTCATTTTTCAAGAGTTATTTCTTTATCTTTCCGTTTATTTGGTAATATCAAAGGAGATGATTTATTCTTAGCAGTTATTTTAGCTCTTGTGCCTTGGGTTGCACCATTACCTGCTTATATGTTACTTACTTTTATGGCATTTTTACAATCTTTTATTTTTATGATTTTAACTTATGTTTATTTGGCAGGTGCAACTGTAGTTGATGAACATCATTGATTTTTAAAAAAGCAAAAAAGTAATTTTTTGCTTTTTCTTTTTTTAATACACTTCTTTTATTCTTTTTTAAACTCTTTTTGAAATAAAAAACGCTAGAATAAACGAAAAATTTTAAGGAAAATTTTAATGTTTGAAGTTGTTATAGGACTTGAAGTTCATGCACAATTAAATACAAAAACAAAAATCTTTTGCTCATGTGCAACTTCTTTTGGAGAAAAATCAAATACTAATGTATGTCCAACATGTTTAGCTTTGCCAGGTGCTTTACCTGTATTAAATCAAGAAGCAGTGAAAAAAGCTATAGCTTTTGGAAAAGCAGTTAATGCAACCATAAATAAAAAAAGTATTTTCAATAGAAAAAATTATTTTTATCCCGATTTACCAAAAGCTTATCAAATTTCACAATTTGATATTCCTATAGTAGAAAATGGTGAGTTGTTTATCAATGTTAATGGAGAAAATAAACGTATAGGTATTACTAGAGCTCATTTGGAAGAAGATGCAGGAAAAAATATACACGAGAGTAATTTTTCAAAAGTAGATTTAAATAGGGCAGGTACACCTTTGCTTGAAATCGTTAGTGAGCCTGAGCTTAGAAGCTCCGATGAAGCAGTGGCTTATTTGAAAAAGCTACATTCTATTATAAGATTTTTAGACATTTCAGATGCAAATATGCAAGAGGGTAGTTTTAGATGTGATGCAAATGTTAGTATTCGCCCAAAGGGCGATAACAAGCTTTATACTAGAGTGGAAATTAAAAATTTAAATTCATTCCGTTTTATCCAAAAGGCGATTGAGTATGAAGTAAAACGTCAAAGTGAAGCTTGGGAAGATGGGAAATATGAGCAAGAAGTAGTGCAAGAAACAAGATTGTTTGATACGGTTAATTTGGTAACTAGGAGTATGAGAGGTAAAGAAGATTCTGCTGAATATAGGTATTTTCCTGATCCTGATCTTTTACCTGTGATTTTAAATGATGAAATGCTAAATCAAGATATACCTGAGCTTCCTGATGAGAAAAAAGCTAGATTTATTAGAGAGCTAGGTATTAAAGAAAGTGATAGTGAAGTGATTGTTTCTTCATTAGAGCTTTGTAGATACTTTGAGTATTTAATTAATCAAAAATTAAATCCAAAACTTTGTGTTACTTGGCTTACGACTGAATTAATGGGACTTTTAAAAGGTGAATTAACTATAGAAAATTCACCTATTAAGCAAGAAAAATTAGCCACTTTAATCAAACGTATAGAAGAGGGTGTCATTAGTGCTAAAGCAGGTAAGGATATTTTAGCTTATGTGTTTGAAAATACAGAAGTTGAAATTGATGACGCTATTGAAAAGCTTGGTTTAAAACAGGTAAGCGATGATGACGCTATTGAAAAGATTATTGATGAAATTTTAGCAAATAATGAAGATAAGGTAGCTGAATATAAAAGTGGTAAAGATAAACTCTTTGGTTTCTTTGTTGGTCAAGTGATGAAAGCAGGCAAGGGTGCGTTTAATCCTACTAAAGTGAATGAAATTTTAAAAGTAAAACTTGGTTGAATATGAACATAGCAGTTATTGGTGCGGGAAAATGGGGAAGTGCTTTATATGATGCATTGAGTGTTAAAAATGAATGTGCGATAACTTCTTTTCATGAGAAAGATCTTTCTTATTTTGTTAGCACTAAAAAGGCTTTAGAGTATGAATACTTAGTTTTTGCTTTATATACTCAAGGAATATATAAGTGGTTAGAAAATAATTTCAAAGACTTAAATCAAAAAATTCTTGTCGCTTCTAAGGGTATTGATTGTAAAAGTTTAAAATTTATGGATGAAGTTTTTAGTGAATTTGTAAGTAAGGATAGACTTTGTTTTTTAAGCGGTCCTTCTTTTGCGACTGAAGTACTAGAAAAAAAACCTTGTGCTTTGGTTATTAGTGGAAAAAATCAAGAACTTTGTAATCAATTTGCAAGTTTTTTTCCAAGTTATATTAAAACTTATACAAGTTCTGATGTTAAAGGTGCTGAAATTTGTGGTGCATATAAGAATGTTTTAGCAATTGCAAGCGGAGTTTGTGATGGCTTAAATTTAGGTAATAACGCAAGAGCTTCTTTGGTCTCAAGAGGTCTAGTGGAAATGCATCGCTTTGGGCAATTTTTTAACGCTAAAGAAGAAACTTTTTTAGGACTTAGCGGGGCTGGAGATTTATTTTTAACAGCTTCAAGTAACTTATCAAGAAATTATAGAGTAGGTTTAAGTTTAGCTAGTGGTAAAAATATAAAAGATATTCTAATAGATATTGGCGAGGTAGCTGAAGGGGTGCAAACTGCTTATGCAATACATTCTTTATCAAAACAATTTCAAATTTACACTCCGATTATTAATGAAGTAGTCTTAATGCTAGAAGGTAAAAATGCTTGGGAATCTTTGAAAGATTTGATGTCATCAAAGGAGGAAATATCATGATTATCAAAAATGCAAAAATTTATGGTGAGCAAAAGCTTGATATTAAAATAGAAGATGGAAAAATCACTCAAATTGCTAATGATTTAAATGATGATGAGCAGATTGTTGATATAGAAGGTAAGACTTTACTTCCTTCATTTATTGATTTAAACGTTAGATTGCTTGATAATGAATTTAGTATAGATAGATTATACGATCTAGAAAAGGCATGTTTAAAAGGTGGAGTTGGAACTATTGTTTTAAAAGATAGTTTAGAAGCCAATACTCAAGGTTATGCACTTTATTTTGATAAATTAAAATCTTTGGATATTAATGTTTTACCTACTATAGATGTATTGGATAAAACAGAAAAATTAAAAAACATTGCTACTTTAATTGATATGGGTGCAAAAGGCTTAGAGCTTTCAAGCACTTTAGGGGCAAATTATTTAAGACAATGTATGCAATATGCTAGTATGAAATCAAGCCCTATATTCTTAAAATGCTTTGATGAGAGTTTTGATGATCATGGGGTTATGAATGATAGTAAGATGAGCTTTGAATTAGGACTTATAGGAATTAGTGATATAGCTGAAACTAGTGAAGTAGCAAAAATGAAAGAGTTAGTGGAATTTTATGGAAATAATGCTTGTTTTGGTGCTTTAGGTGTTATAAAATCTTTTGAACTTTTAGAGAATTATCAAAGTGAAATTTCAATCCACCATTTAATTAAAGATGAAAATGCTTGTGAAAATTTTAATACTTATGCAAAAATTCTACCTCCTTTAAGATCCAAAAATGAACTTTCATATCTTATAAAAATGCTTCAAAAAGGAAAGATTGCTTTTTTAACATCATTACATACACCTAGCACTAAAAAAGATCTAGCTTTTGACGAAGCAGATTTTGGAACTGATACTATAGCCATGTATATGAGTTTGTGTTTTACGTATTTGGTAAAAGAGAATATTTTAACTTGGAAAGAATTGTGTGATTTTACAAGTTATAATCAGGCGCAATTTTTAGGTTTAAATAAAGGCAAAATAGCAATTGGCTTTGATGCTGATTTTGTAGTTTTTGATGAAAATATTTCTTGCAGTGGATGTGAATTATATAAAGATGATAAATTAGAAGGTCAGGTAATACAACATTTTATAAATGGAAAAAATCTTAGCTTATAAAAGCTAAGATTTTTTAATTATTTTGCATAGCTTGTGCCACTTGTGCAGAACTATTTCTTATTTTTTCCATACAATCTCTAGCTTCTTTTGCTAAATCTACGCTTTGATTTACCCCGCTTAATCCATCTTTTATACTTTGCACGACTTCAGAGGTTACATTTCTAATAGAGTTAATTGTAGTGGTAATTTCATTGACTGAGTGTCCAGTTCTCTCAGCTAAATTTCTTACTTCATCAGCAACAACAGCAAAACCTCTACCATGTTCACCTGCACGTGCTGCTTCTATAGCTGCATTTAATGCTAAAAGATTAGTTTGATCAGCTATATCACTAATAGTTTGGATAATATTTTTAATTTCTTCTGATTGCTCATTTAATGAAGATACAAGATTGCTACTATTATTCATCATATCTGCAATACTTTGAATGTTTTGTACAGTATTTTCTATAACACTATCTCCTTCTTGAGTTAAGTTGTCATTTTGTTCAGCTAGCTCACTGATAAGTTTTAATTTTTCTTCATCTCTTACTACCTGTTCAGTAATATCTGTTGCAAATTTAATAACTTTATAAATTTCTCCATCATCATTCTTGATAGGATTATAACTTGCTTCTAGATGAATTAGCTTGTTATTTTTACCAAAGCGTATGAATTTACCAGATTGGAATTTACCACTTCTTAGTTCCTCCCAAAATATAGTATATTCCTTAGAATTTCTAAATCTTTCTTCACAGAACATACTATGATGCTTCCCTTTGATTTCGCTAAGTGAATAGCCCATAGTTTGGGTAAAGTTTTCATTAGCATTTAAAATTTCTCCATAAGGATTAAATTCAATAATAGCCATAGAGCGATTAGCCGCATCAATGGTATTTTTTAGATCAAGCATTTCATAATGTCTTTGTGTGATATCATTTGCAAATTTGATAACTTTATATACTTCATTATTTTGATTAATAATTGGTAGATAATTAGCTTCAAGATAAATATCTTTCCCACCTTTTGCTATACGCCTAAAAAGTCCATTTCTAGATTTTCCACTTTTTAGATCTCTCCAAAAATCAACATATCTTTGGGATTTTACCACTTCTGGCAAACAGAACATACTATGATGTTTTCCTTTGATTTCATCTAAAGAATAATTCATAGTTTTTAAAAAATTTTCATTTGCAGTGATAATAGTTCCATCGGTTTGAAATTCAATCATAGCCATTGTTTTACTAATAGCATTAAATATATCTTGAAAAGCTTGGTTAGACTGCTCTAGTTGAGTAATTTGCTCAATGAATTTTTTCTTATTTGTAAACATAAACAACCCCTTTTTTATTTTTTATATCATTAATGGTGTAAAGTATATAACTTTTTTTAAAATAAATAATTTAGTTATATTAATTTTTTGTTAAATTAGAAAATTTTCCCTGCAAAGAATTTCTTATCTCATCGTTTATTCTTTCGCTATCGTTTAAATATTGTTTGTTAAGGTTTTCAAATTCTTTTAAAAAATCAAAAAGAGTTTCTTCCCATAAAGCATTATTTTTTTTACTTAAATTCATAGTTTGAATATGATTAAGTTTTCTACTCATATCACTTAAATTTTCCAAAAAATCATCTTTGTGGTTTTCATTTTTGAGTGTAAAAGTATTTTGTAATAGATTGTTTTTAATATTCCTTATCTCATCATTAATGAGATCGCAAAATTCAGGGTAAATGTTATTTTTTATAGGTTCAAGTAAGGTTTGTTCATCTAGTTTTAAAGTATATTTTTTGATAGCAAAAAAAAGAACTAAAAATGCTATTGCACTAATTAAAAGATAAAAAATCATTTTTAAATATCCCTTAAAAATGGTGCGGTTAGCGAGATTTGAACTCGCACACGCTGAACGTACCACCCCCTCAAGATGGCGTGTCTACCAATTCCACCATAACCGCATAAAGCCCTAAAGGGCTTAAAATTAAGCTGCTACCAATGCTTGGAATGGATTAGCATAAAGAGCGATAAGAGCAATAACAAGTGCATAAATAACTTGAGCTTCAATCATCGCTAAAGCAATAAACATAGTAGTCATTAATTTACCACCAAGACCTGGATTTCTTGCAGTACCTGCAATAGTTGCTGCTGCAGTGTTACCCATACCAATAGCTCCACCTAAAGCTGCAACACCAAGTCCCAAACCTGCTGCTAAGATAGAAAAAGAAGCTAACCATTGATTCATAGAGCCTTCAGCCGCAAATGCAAAGCCACTTAAAGCTAACATTAAAAAAATGATTTTTTTCATAATTTTTCCTTAAAATAAAAATTTAAATCCTTTCGGCTTGCGTATCCCTACTCGTGATTTTGTAGAATTGAAATCATACACTAATATAACTTTAAAATTATTGAATTTTAAATTAAAGTATGTATTTTAAAATAAATTAAAGTTTTTTTTAGCTACATTAAAAGTTTTTTATGGTTTTATAAAATTAAGGTTATTTTTATGAATGAAAAATTTTCTAAAATAGGTTTTGTATTAGCAGTGGCAGGTTCAGCTGTTGGGCTTGGAAATGCTTGGAAATTTCCAACCTTGGTAGGACAAAATGGAGGCTCAGCTTTTGTGCTTTTATATTTGCTTTTGACTTTAGGTGTAGGTTTTGTTATTTTTCTAGCTGAGCTTAGTATAGGAAAGCTTAGCGAAAAAGACCCTGTGAATGCTTATTATACTTTGGCTCCTAAACACAAAAGAGCTTGGTCTATAGTTGGTTTTTCTTTAATAGGTGCTATTTTAATTGTCTCTTTTTATAGTGTGATTATAGGATGGATTGTTAAGTATGCTTATTTTGGATTTTTTCCTTTGCCAAAAAGCATAGAAGAAAGTGGTGCTATTTTTGGAAATTTACTTTCTAATGATGTTTTATCTCAATTTGTATGTTTTACTTTTGTATTTATAGTGATTTTTTATGTAGTATCAAAAGGTGTTAAAAGTGGTATAGAAAAACTTAATGTTTGGATGATGCCAAGTTTATTTATTTTATTAATTTTAATGCTTGGATATTCTTTTAGTATGGATGGTTTTTCTAAGGCTAGTGAGTTTTTATTTTCTCCAGATTTTTCTAAACTTGGTGTAGGAGCTTTTTTAAGTGCATTAGGGCTTGCTTGTTTTTCCTTATCTATCGGGGTTGGTTCGATTATAACTTATTCAGCAAGTTTATCTGATAAAACGAATTTTATTACAAGTACTATTAATATCATAATTATCAACATTATTATCGGTATTATGATGGGACTTATTGTTTTTACTTTTATATTTGAATTTAATGGAAATCCAGCCCAACAAGGTCCAGGTTTGATTTTTGTATCTTTAATGAGTTTGTTTTCTAATATTGATCCAATTGGTTTTTTGCCTTTGGGGAATATTTTAGCCATAGCCTTTTTTATAGCATTATTTTTTGCAGGAATTACTTCAGCAGTTTCTATGATAGAACCTTTAACTTTTTATTTAATTAATTCTTATAATTTTACAAGAAAAAAAGCTTTGATTTTTATAGCTTTCATTGTATATTTTTTAGGAAGTTTATGTATTTTATCAAGTATTGAATGGAGTAAAGATTCTTTAGAATTTTTTGGAAAAAGTTTTTTTGATATATTAGATTTTATTGCTTCAAATTTAATGATGCCTTTGGGTGGATTGTTTGGGGCAATCTTTGTAGGTTTTGTGCTTAAAAAAGAAGCTTTGCAAACTTTGTTTTTTCCTTATATGAAGGGTAAATATTTTGAGTGTTGGTATTTTTTTGTAAGATACATTTCACCTTTAGCGGTGATTTTAATCATGGTAAAACAATTATTTTTTTAAGGTTAAAAGATGAATGAAAAATTTTCTAAAATAGGTTTTGTATTAGCAGTAGCAGGTTCAGCCGTTGGACTTGGAAATGCTTGGAAGTTTCCAACTTTAGTGGGTAATAATGGCGGTTCAGCTTTTGTAGTGGTGTATTTGCTTTTAACCTTAGGTGTGGCTTTTGTGATATTTTTAGCCGAACTTAGCATAGGAAAACTTAGTGAAAAAGATCCTGTAAATGCTTATCATACTTTAGCACCAAAGAACAAAAAAGCATGGTCATTTGCGGGATTTTTTATGCTTGGCGCTATTATTTTAGTGTCTTTTTATAGTGTTGTTATAGGTTGGATAGTAAAATACGTTTATTTTGGATTTTTTGAATTGCCTAAAGACACAAATGAAGCGGGTGCTATTTTTGGAAATTTACTTTCTAATGATGTTTTATCTCAATTTGTATGTTTTACTTTTGTATTTATAGTGATTTTTTATGTAGTATCAAAAGGTGTTAAAAGTGGTATAGAAAAACTTAATGTTTGGATGATGCCAAGTTTATTTATTTTATTAATTTTAATGCTTGGATATTCTTTTAGTATGGATGGTTTTTCTAAGGCTAGTGAATTTTTATTTGTGCCTGATTTTTCTAAATTAAGTGTTAATTCTATACTAGATGCACTCGGTCTTGCATTTTTTAGTATGTCTTTGGGTGTGTGTGTGATTTTGACTTATGCAGCAAGTTTGCCTGATAAAACAAATTTTATTAGTAGTGCTTTAAATATTATTATTATTAATACTATTATTGGTTTAATGATGGGACTTATTGTATTTACTTTTATATTTGAATTTGGAGCTGACCCTACTCAACAAGGACCAGGTCTTATTTTTATATCATTAACAACACTTTTTGCAAAATTGGGATTTTTAGGGAATATTTTAGCCATAGCCTTTTTTATCGCATTATTTTTTGCAGGTATTACTTCAGCTATTTCTATGATAGAACCTTTTACTTTTTATCTTATAAATCGTTATCAAATTTCAAGAAAAAAAGCCTTAGTTTTTGTAGGTGTGATTGTGTATTTTTTAGGAAGCTTATCTATACTTTCTTTTTATCACATTAGTGCACCAAGTTTAAATTTCTTTGGAAAAAGCTTTTTTGATATTTTAGATTTTTTCATACAAAATTTATTAATGCCTGTTTCTGCTTTAATTACAGCATTTTTTGTTGGCTTTATACTTAAAAAAGAAGCTTTGCAAATTTTATTTCGCCCATTTATGCGTGGCGTGTATTTTGAAATTTGGTATATCTTTTTAAGATATATTTCTCCATTGGCAGTTATTTTAATCATGGCTAGACAGCTTTTTTTCTAAGGCATTAAAATGAATGATAAATTTTCTAAAATAGGTTTTGTATTAGCAGTAGCAGGTGGAGCCATAGGACTTGGAAATGCTTGGAAATTTCCAACTTTAGTAGGACAAAATGGTGGTTTTGCTTTTGTTCTTTTGTATCTACTTTTGACTATTAGTATAGGATTTTGTGTATTTTTAGCTGAAATTGCTATGGGAAGATTAAGTCAAAGCGATCCTGTAAATGCCTATAAAAGTTTAGCAAGTAAATACGCTAAAAAATGGAAATTTGCAGGATTTTTTATGCTCGGTGGAATTTTTGTATTATCTTTTTATCTTGTTATTATGGGTTGGGTTTTAAAATACATGATAACTTCGATTTATTATTTGCCTAGTAATACCCAAGAGGCAGGGGTTTTGTTTGGAAATTTAGTACAAAATAGTATTTTAGAAAGCAGCTTATATTTTTTAATTGCTTTTTTTCTTACCTTGTTTGTAGTTTCAAGAGGTGTTAAAAGTGGTATAGAAAAACTTAATGTTTGGATTATGCCAAGTTTGTTTATCATGCTTGTTTTAATGCTAGTGTATTGTTTTTTTCAAGATGGTTTTAAGGAAGCTTTTGTTTATTTGTTTTATCCTGATTTTACTAAACTTAGTTTAAACTCAGTTTTAACAGCTTTAGGTCTTGCTTTTTTTACTTTATGTTTAGGTATAGGTTGTATTACTACTTATGCAGCTTCATTAAAAGATGATACAAATTTAATTACAAGTTCAATTATAATTGTGCTTTTAAATATCAGCATAGGCTTAATGATGGGGCTTATTGTTTTTACTTTTATATTTAAATTTAATGCTAATCCCGCAGAAGGTGCAGGACTTGTATTTATATCTTTAACAACCTTATTTTCTAATTTAGATACTATTTTTGGTCATTTTTTAGCTTTTTATTTTTTCTTGGCTTTGTTTTTTGCAGGAATTACTTCAGCAGTTTCTATGATAGAACCTTTTACCTTTTATCTTGTAAATGAATATAAAATTTCAAGAAAAAAAGCCTTGATTTTTATAGGTTTTGCAGTTTTTCTTTTAGGAGTAAGTTGTATCTTATCTTTTAGTGCTAGTTATGGAGCTAGCTTTAGCTTTTTCGGCTTGAGTTTTTTTGATATTTTAGATAAATTAACTTCTAATTTTATGTTACCGCTTGGAGCTATTGCTAGTGCAATTTTTGTAGGATTTTTTGTAGATAAAATAAGAATTTACAATTTGTTTTCTAAATTTATGAGTAAGACTATTTTTGAGGTATGGTATTTTTTGCTTAGATTTGTTGCACCTATTGCGATTGTTATCATTATGTTAAATCAAATTTTATAAATTTATTTTTTAAGAAAGTAGAGTTATAATTGCAAAGATGTAAAAATAAGGAAAAATTATGGCTAAGAAATTAATTGACGTGATGGATACCACATTTAGAGATGGTTTTCAATCTATTTATGGTGCTAGAGTTTTAATGAATGACTTTTTTCCTGCTTTAGAAGCAGCTAAGGAAGCAGACATTAGACATTTTGAATTTGGCGGTGGAGCTAGATTTCAGAGTTTGTTTTTTTATTTAAATGAAAATGCTTTTGAAATGATGGATAAATTTAGAGCCATTGTTGGAAAAGATGCAAATTTGCAAACTCTTTCAAGAGGAGTTAATACTGTAGCACTTGATACAGGTAGTAAAGAAATTATTGATTTACATGCAAAAATGTTTGCAAAGCATGGTACAACTACAATAAGAAATTTTGATGCACTTAATGATGTAAACAATCTAAAATTTAGTGGAGAGTGCATAGTTAAACATGGTTTAAAACATGAAATTACTATTACTTTAATGGATTTACCTCCAAAATGCAAAGGTGCACATGATATACCATTTTATGAAAGAATTTTAAAAGAAATCTTACAAGCTCAAATTCCATTTGATAGTATTTGTTTTAAAGATGCAAGTGGAACTTCAAACCCAAATAAAATTTATGAAGTTATTAAAATGGCTAGAAAAAACTTGCCTGAAAATACTCATATAAGATTGCATACACATGAAACTGCGGGAGTGAGTATAGCTTGTTACTTAGCAGCTTTAGAGGCAGGTGTTGATGGCATAGATTTAGCTGCAGCTCCTGTTAGTGGTGGTACTTCTCAACCTGATATTTTAACCATGCTTCATGCTTTAAAAGGAAGTAATTTTGATCTTGATTTAGATGAAGAGAAAGTTTTAAAATATGAAGATGTGTTAAAAGATTGTTTGAAAGATTATTTCTTGCCACCTGAAGCTATGGCAGTAAATCCTTTAATACCTTTTTCACCTATGCCAGGTGGAGCATTGACAGCTAATACTCAAATGATGAGAGATAATAATATTTTAGATAAATTTCCTCAAGTTATAAAAGCTATGCAAGAAGTGGTAGAAAAAGGTGGTTATGGTACTTCGGTTACTCCTGTATCGCAGTTTTATTTCCAACAAGCTTTTAACAATGTAATGTTTGGCCCTTGGAAAAAAGTCGCAGATGGATATGGTAAGATGGTTTTAGGATATTTTGGAAAAACTCCTGTTGCTCCAGATCCTGAAGTTGTCAAACTTGCAAGCGAACAATTAAAATTAAAACCAACTACAAAATTAGCAACAGATATAGCTGATGCTGATGAGAGTAAAAGTATAGCTTATATTAAAAATTTATTAGAAAAAGAAAATTTAGAAATAAGTGAAGAAAATATTTTTATCGTTGCAGCTTGTAAAGAAAAAGGCATAGCTTTCTTAAAAGGTGAAGCTAAGGTTAATGTTAGAAAAAATAGCAAATTAAAATCAAGTCTTATCAATGAAAATCAATTTACTGTTTCGGTTAATGGCAACAAATACCATGTAGAAGTAAGTGCAGGTTTTGATAGAGATGTTAATGTTAAAAGTGCTGTAAAAGTAAGCAGTAATAGCATAGAAACTAAAAAAGTCCAAGTAGGTGATAATGCTATCGTTGCAAGCATGAATGCAAATGTATTTAAAATTTTGGTCAAAGAAAATGATAGTGTAAAAGCAGGGCAGGTTGTAGCTGTACTTGAAGCTATGAAAATGGAGATTGAAGTTAGTGCAAGCAAAGATGGAGAAATTGCAGAGCTTTTAGTAGGTACTGGTGAAAGTGTGAGTGAAGGTCAGGCTTTAATGACTTATAAATAAGGAGGTAAAAATGATAGGTTTAGAAAATTTAGGTTTAGAAAATATCGGACAAGTTTTTCATAATCTTAGTTACGATGAGCTTTTAAAACACGAGAAAAATAATAATGAAGGTGTATGTACTAAAAATGGTACCTTTAGCGTGGATACGGGAATTTTTACCGGAAGAAGTCCTAAGGATAAGTATTTTGTAAAACAGGATCCTTCGCAAAAATATATTGCTTGGGGTAAAATTAATCAGCCTATTAGCAAAGAGTTGTTTGAAAAACTTTTAACAAAAGCTAAAAAGCAGCTTAGCAATAGTGATATTTATATTCAAGATGCATATTGTGGTGCTTCATTAAAAAGCCGTAAAGCAGTGCGTTTTGTAACGCAAATTGCATGGCAAGCACATTTTGTAAAAAATATGTTTATTCGTCCAAAAGAAGAAGAGCTTGAAGAGTTTAAGCCGGATTTTGTAGTATACAATGCTTGTAAATGCGTAAATGAAGATTATAAAGAAGATAACTTAAATTCAGAAGTTTTTGTAATTTTTAACATAGAAAAAAATATAGCAGTTATTGGTGGAACTTGGTATGGTGGAGAGATGAAAAAAGGAATTTTTTCTATGATGAATTATTGGCTTCCATTAGAAAATAAACTTTCTATGCATTGTAGTGCTAATGTTGGAGAAAAAGGTGATGTAGCACTTTTCTTTGGACTTAGTGGCACAGGTAAAACTACTCTTTCAACAGATCCAAAAAGAAAGTTAATAGGTGATGATGAGCATGGTTGGGATGATGAGGGTGTGTTTAATTTTGAAGGAGGTTGTTATGCAAAATGTATTAATCTTGATCCTCAAAGTGAGCCAGAAATTTATGGAGCTATAAAGCAAAATGCACTTTTGGAAAATGTAGTTTTAAAAGATGATTTAAGTGTAGATTTTAATGATGCATCAAAAACTGAAAATACAAGAGTTTCTTATCCGATAGAGCATATTTTAAATCATGAACCAAGCCTTAGTGCGAGTCATCCTAGTAATATTATTTTTCTTTCAGCAGATGCTTTTGGTGTTTTACCTCCAGTTAGTAAACTTAGTAAAGAACAAGCAATGTATTATTTTTTAAGTGGTTATACTGCCAAGGTGGCAGGAACTGAAAGAGGTGTTACTGAGCCTGTAGCGACTTTTTCAGCTTGTTTTGGCGAAGTGTTTTTACCATTGCACCCAACCGTTTATGCAAAGCTTTTGGGTGAAAAAATCAGTAAGTATAATGTTAATGTTTATTTGGTTAACACTGGTTGGAGTGGTGGAGCTTATGGTGTGGGCAAAAGAATGAGTATTAAAGCCACTAGAGCCTGCATTAATGCGATTTTAGATGGTAGTATACAAAATTGTGAGTTTGAAAATTATGATTTATTTAATCTTGCGGTTCCAAAAGAATTGATAGGTGTAGAAGGCAAGTTATTAAACCCTATTAATACTTGGGAAGATAAAAAAGCTTATGAAGAGACTAAATTAAAACTTGCAAAAATGTTTATAGAAAATTTTAAACGCTATGAAGATGTAAAAGAAGGAGCAGAGTTTAAATTAGCTGGTCCTGCTATCTAAAAAGAGTTTAACTCTTTTTAGAATAATGATTCAGGATTGATTTGAGTTTCCTTGTTTTTTGGAAGTTCAAATCCTCCTAGCATGTGAAAATGTAAATGAAAAACTTCTTGTCCGCTATTTTTTCCACAATTTGTGATTAATCTATATCCGCTTTTATCAAGCCCTAAAAGAGTGGCTAATTCTTGTATGAATTGTGTCATTTCTTTCATTAATTCAGGTCTTAGTTCTTGAAAATTTTCAAAATGTTCCTTTGGAATGATTAAAATATGAATAGGTGCTTTAGGATTTATATCGTGAAAGGCTAAAAATTTTTCACTTTCTAAAACTTTATTGGCAGGGATTTTACCTTCTATGATTAGTTCAAATATGGTTTTTTCTCTCATTTAATAGTCCTTTTTTTGTTATTTTTGCTAATTTTAAATAATTTTACATTAGAATGTTTAAAAAAAATTTAGTTGGAGCTAAAATTGCAAGATATGATAGAAAAAATTGCTTCTGCAAATACTTTAGCAGAACTTGAAAGTATAAAAGTAAATGTTTTAGGAAAAAAAGGTATTTTGACTTTAGAATTTGCAAAGTTAAAAGATTTACAAGGTGAAGAAAAAAAAGAATTTGCTAATGGTTTAAACAAAGCAAGAGATGAATTTAACAAAGCTTATCAAATAAAGTTACAAGAATTAGAAGGAAAAGCTTTAAATGAAAAAATGAAACAAGATGTGCAAGATTTTAGCTTTTTTGATGAAACTTCTAATGCAGGTGCATTGCACCCAATCATGCAAACTATGGATAAAGTCATAGAATATTTCACTGCTTTAAATTTCAGCATAGAAAAAGGACCTTTAATTGAGGATGATTTTCATAATTTTGAAGCATTAAATTTACCTCAAAATCACCCTGCAAGAGATATGCAAGATACTTTTTATTTTGAAGATAAAACCTTGCTTAGATCGCAAACTTCTCCGGTGCAAATTAGAACCATGCTTTCTCAAAAACCCCCTATTAGGATGATAGCACCAGGTGCGGTTTTTAGAAGAGATTTTGATATTACTCATACTCCTATGTTTCATCAAGTAGAAGGACTTGTTGTAGAAGAGGGCGATAGGGTAAATTTTGCAAATCTAAAAGATATGTTAGAGCATTTTTTAAAGCATATGTTTGGCGATGTAAAGGTGCGTTTTAGACCAAGCTTTTTTCCTTTTACAGAACCATCGGCTGAAGTAGATATTTCTTGTGTGTTTTGTAAAGGTTGTGGATGTAGGGTTTGTAAGCAAACAGGATGGCTTGAGGTTTTAGGGTGTGGTGTAGTAGATCCTAATGTTTATAAATTTGTTGGCTATAAAAATGTAAGTGGTTATGCTTTTGGTTTGGGTGTAGAGCGTTTTGCTATGCTTTTACATAAAATTCCTGATTTACGTTCTATGTTTGAAGGCGATTTAAGATTATTGGAGCAATTTAGATGATTATTAGTAGAAATTGGTTAAACGAATGGATTGATTTAAATGAAATATCAACACAAACTATAGTAAATACTTTAAATTCTATAGGATTAGAAGTTGATAGTTATAAAAGTGTTAAAGCTCCTGAAAAAGTTGTAATTGGCAAGGTTTTAGAAAAAGTAAAACATGAAAATTCAGATAAATTAAATATTTGTAAAGTAGATGTTGGAAGTGAAATTTTGCAAATTGTTTGTGGGGCTAAAAATGTTGATAAGGATCAATTTGTAGCTGTATCTTTAGTAGGTGCAGTGCTTCCTAGTGGCCTTGAGATAAAACCTGCTAAGCTTAGAGGGGTTGAATCTATGGGCATGATTTGCTCTTCTAGCGAACTTGGCTTTGGAAAAAGTAATGAAGGTATTATGATTTTAGATGAGAGCATGGGAAAACTGGTTTTAGGAAAAGCTTTAAATACCTATGAGCTTTTTAATGATGAGTTAATTGAGATAGAGCTTACTCCAAACCGTGGGGATTGTTTGAGTTTATATGGCGTTGCTAGAGATTTAAGTGCAGCGTTTGATTTAAATTTAAAAGAATTAATTCCTTTGAAAGAAAATGAAAATAGTGTAGGTATAGGAAGAATATTAAGTATAAAAAATCAAAGCGATGTAGAAGGATTTTTTGCTTATAAGGCTTTGGAAATAAAAGAAGAATTTAAATTAAATATCACGATACAGATCCGTCTTGCTTTAATTGAAGCATATAAAAACAATAATATAGAAAATCTTTTAACATATGCAACCCATGCAAGTGGGGTGATTTTTTGTGCTTATGATTTTCATAAGCTTTGTAAAGATTGCCAAATTGATGAAAAGATTATTTTAGAGATAAAAACACAAGAACATGGTGAATATGGAATTTATTATAAAGATGAGTTGATTGCTTTAGCAGGGATAGAACAAGAGAATAAATTTAAAATCAACGATGAAAGTAAAATTATTATCATAGAAGCAAGTTACACCCACCCACAAACTATAGCAGATGCAGTAGCTTTTTACAAAAAGAAAAATGATACTATATATCGCTCTTTAAGAGGTAGTGAACCTAAACTTTCTTTGGGAATGGAGTATTTATTCAACGAATGTTTAAAAATTAATACTATTAGTGTTTTTTCTGGAAGTCAGCAAGTTTTCAAAGAAAACGAAGCTAATATTATTGGGATTTTTGGTTCAGAAATTGATAAAATCATTGGTATGCCTATAGATAAAAATAATTTGGTAAAAATTCTTAGAAAATTAGGTTTTGAAATAAGTGTGGTAAATGATGAGCAATTTAATATTAAAATTCCACTTCATCGCAGTGATATAGTTAACATAGCTGATATTAGTGAAGAGATAGTAAGAATTATTGGTATTGATAATATTCCGTCAAAGGCTTTAGAGTTCAGAGAAAAAAATCGTTTAAATCGAGTATATTTTGATTACCAAAATCTTAAAAATTTAAGATTAAGAGCAAGTCATAATGGATATTTTGAAAGTATTCATTATGTTTTGGATAATGAGGAAGAATTAGCTCAATTAGGCTTTAAATGCATTAAAAATAAACTCATTAATCCTATCACCAATGAGCTTAATACTTTAAGAAGTACTTTGATAAACCATCTTTTAAATGCGGTAAGTTTTAATTTAAGAAATTCAAAAAAGAAAATCAAACTTTTTGAGTGCGGTAGTGTTTTTGATGAGTTTTCAAATGAGCATACCAAATTTGCAATGATCTTTAGTGGCTACAAAGAAGAAGCTAAAATAGCAAATAAAGCCAAACCTGCTCTAATAGATTTTTATACCTTTTTAGCTGAATTAAAGAGTATTATAGGTGAGTTTAGTTTGCAAAAATCAGAATATGCATTTTTAAGCCCATATGAGCAAGCAAATGTATATAAAAATGGTAAGCGTATAGGTTTTGTTGGTAGGGTGCATTTAAGTATAGAAAACAAAAGAGATTTAGCTAAAACTTATATTTGTGAGCTTGATTTGGAAGGTTTAAAACAAGACTTTAAAACCGTTAAAGCTTATTCTAAATTTCCATCTATGAGTAGAGATTTAAGCATAGTTATACCAAAAGGTTTTGAATATGAAAAAATCAAACATACCATCGTAAAATTAGATATAGAAAGATTAGAAAGTTTTAGAGTAGTAGATCTATACACAGATGAAAATTTGGGCGATTTTTATAGCTTGACTATTAATTTAGTATTTAGGGATTTTGAAAAAACTTTAGAGGATAATATTATCCTTGAATATATAGATAAAATCATCAAAGCTTTAGATGATGAACATGGTTTAAAACTTCGATGAAAATAAATCCTATTAACTCTTTCAAAGTAGAGCTTGAAGATATGGCATCTGATAAGTCTATATCTCATCGCTTTGCCATTTTTTCTTTGCTTACTTATGGAACTTGTAAAATTAAAAATTATTTAAAAGCTCAAGATACTCTGCATACTTTAGAAATTATAAAGGCTTTAGGAGCTGAAATATGCGAAGATAATGAGTTTTATTATATTAAAGCTCCAGCTAATATAAAATCTCCAAATTGTATTTTAGATTGTGGAAATTCAGGTACAGCTATGAGATTATTGATAGGTCTTTTAAGTGCTATCGAAGATGGGTTTTTTGTATTAAGTGGAGATCGATACTTAAATGCTAGACCGATGAAAAGAGTAAGCGAGCCTTTAATAAGCATTGGTGCCAAAATTTATGGAAGAATTAATGCAAATTTAGCACCTATTTGTATACAAGGGGTAAAACCAGATGGTTTTAACTTTACTAGCAATATTGCTTCAGCTCAGGTAAAATCTGCCTTGATATTAGCAGCCTTATTTGCAAAAAAAGAAAGTTATTTTAAGGAAATTGAGCTTTCAAGAGATCATAGTGAGATTATACTTAATAAAATGGGAGCTTGTATTGAGTATTTGAATGATGAAAAAACTTTTATAAAAATCAAACCTTTAAAAGAAAAATTAAAAGCATTTGAAGTTTGTATTCCAAATGATCCATCATCGGCTTTTTATTTTGCTTTGGCTGTTTGTATTTTGCCTCATTCTAGGGTAACTTTAAAAAATGTCTTGTTAAATAAAACTCGTATTGAAGCTTTTAAAATTTTAGAAAAAATGGGTGCGAAAATTACTTATAGTGTTGTCAATGAAGATTTTGAAAGTGTTGGAGAAATTTGTGTTGAAAGTGCACCTTTAAAGGCAGTTAGCATAAGTAAAAATATCGCATGGTTGATTGATGAAATTCCGGCTTTAGCTATAGCTTTTGCTTGTGCAAAAGGAAAAAGTATTATAAGAAATGCCAAAGAATTGCGCGTAAAAGAAAGTGATAGGATTAAAGCCATAGTTTCAAATTTGCAAAAATGTGGCATAAAAATAAAAGAATTTGAAGATGGTTTTGAAGTAGAGGGTGGTGAGGCCAAAAGCGCAAAAATAGAAAGTTTTGGAGACCATAGAATCGCAATGAGTTTTTTGATTTTGGGGTTAAGATGTGGAATGGAAGTAGATGATTGTGAATGCATTAAAACTTCTTTTCCAAATTTTATTGAGATTTTAAAGCAAATAGGAGCTAAAATTGGAGATTAAATTAGCAAAAAGCTACGGTTTTTGTTTTGGAGTAAAAAGGGCAATTAAAAAAGCAGAGCAAATCAAAGACGCGGCCACTATAGGTCCTTTAATTCATAATAATGAAGAAATTACACGACTTTGGAAAAATTATAATGTTAAAACATTAAATGATATTAATGAATTAAGCACAGAAAAAAAAGCTATTATTAGAACTCATGGCATAACAAAGCAAGATTTGGAAAAATTAAAACAAAAAAATATAGAAATTTTTGATGCAACCTGTCCTTTTGTAACCAAACCCCAAAAAATTTGCGAACAAATGAGCAATGAAGGTTATGAAGTTGTGATTTTTGGTGATAAAAATCATCCTGAAGTTAAAGGAGTCAGAAGCTATGTGAGTACTAAAGCTTATGTAGTGCTTGATGAAAAAGAATTACTCGATATTAAATTACCTTCTAAGATCGCAGTGGTATCACAAACTACAAAAAAGATAGAAAAATTTATGGAAATTGTAAATTTTTTAATGCTTAGAGTAAAAGAAGTGCGTGTTTTTAATACTATATGTGATGCAACTTTTAAAAATCAAGAAGCAATTAATGAACTTGCTAAGAAAAGTGATGTAATGATAATAGTTGGAGGTAAGAACTCAGCCAATACGAAACAGCTTTTTTTAATAGCAAAAAATTATTGTGAGGATAGTTATCTAATAGAAAATGAAAAAGAAATTCAAAAAGAATGGTTTAATGATAAAAAAAAATGCGGTATTAGTGCGGGTGCTTCTACACCTGATTGGGTGATTGATTTGGTTTTAGAAAAAATCAAAGAATATACCAAAATTAACTAAGTTTAAAGAAAACAATACTATAATCAAGAATTAAAATTTAAAACAAAGGACCACGATGAGCGAGGTGAACAAAAAAGTTCAAAACAGACTAGAGGATATTATCATAGAAGAAGATTTTGAGCAAATGCTTGAAGAGTCTTTCAAGTCTGATGAGGAAGCAACTACACAAGGTATAATTGTTGCAATTAAAGGCAATGAAGTATTTGTAAATGTAGGGCAAAAATCAGAAGGTATTTTAGCAGTAGAAGAAATTCAAAATGAAAAAGGCGAATTTATCTTCAAAGAAGGTGATACATTAGAAGTTGCTATAGTGGGTTCTCGCGGTGGCAGATCATTACTTTCTCATAAAAAAGCTTTAAGAAAGCAAAAAGTTAAAGAATTTATTGACAACTATAAAGATAGTGAAAGTATATTTGATGTAAAAATTATTGGTAAAAATAGAGGCGGTTTTGTGGCTATAGATGAAAATGGCGTAGAATTTTTCTTGCCAAAATCTCAAAGTAATTTTAAAGATTCTAATAACATCATCAATAAAATTTTTAAAGTTAAAATTATTAAAATAGATAAAGAAGCTCAAAGTATAGTAGTTTCTAGAAAGAAAATAGTAGATGAAGAAAGAAGAAAACGCAAAGAAATTATTTCTAATGTATTAAATCAAGAAGAAATCATAGAAGGCGTTGTTAAAAAAATCACTACTTACGGTATGTTTGTTGATGTAGGTGGTGTTGATGGTTTAGTTCATTATAGTGAAATTTCTTATAAAGGACCAGTAAATCCTAGCTCATTATATAATGAAGGTGATAAAGTTCCTGTGAAAGTGATTAAATATGATAAAGATAAAAAACACCTTTCATTGTCTATTAAACTTGCTATGCCTGATCCTTGGGATGAAATCAAAGATGGTTTAGAAGTCGGGGATACTATTAAGGTTACAGTTTCAAATATCGAGCCTTATGGTGCTTTTGTAGATTTAGGAAATGACATAGAAGGCTTTTTACATATAAGTGAAATTTCTTGGGATAAAAACGCTAAAAATCCAAAAGATTATATAAGCGAAGGGCAAGATCTTGATGTTGAAGTGATTGAAATTAATGCCAAAGAAAGAAGACTTAGAGTTTCTTTAAAAAATTTATTAGCAAAACCTTTTGATGAATTTTTAAAATCACACAAAGTGGGTGATGTGGTAAAAGGCAGTATTACTTCTGTGACTAATTTTGGTGCTTTTGTAAAAATTGCTAACTTAGAGGGATTGTTACATAATGAAGATGCTTCTTGGAGTAGAAATGATAAATGTAAAGATATGTATAAAATCGGTGATGTTGTAGAAGTTAAAATCATTAAATTGGACAAGGAAAATCAAAAAATTTCTTTAAGCACTAAAGAATTACAAAAAAGCCCAGTTCAAGTTTATGCACAAAAACATCAAGTAAATGATATTGTTTCGGGTAAAATTAGAGATATCAAAGATTTTGGAATTTTTGTAGAGCTTGAAGATGAAGTTGATGCGCTTATTCATAAAGAAGATTTGGGAAATATAGATTTTTCAAGTTTGAAAATAGGTGATACGATAGAAGCTTTGATTGTTTTTATTGACGAAAAGAAAAATAGAATTCGTTTGAGCGTCAAGAGCCTTGCAAAAATGAAAGAAAGAGAAGCATTAAATGAGATCAATGATAATGATAAAGTAACTTTGGGTGATATTATCAAAGATCAACTTTCATAGTAAAAAATGAAAAAATATACCCTTTATGGTATTTTAGGCTTTTTAAGCTTAGCTTTGATTATTGTTTTTGTTTTTATGGTGAGATATGTAAATATTGAAAATTTATCTATCTCACAAAATATTAAGTATTCTTTCGATGAGATAAAAAAAGAATTGCCACAAACTTGGCAAGACAAGCTTTCAAATCTTAAAATTAATGATTTTTCTCCAGCAACAAATGAATTTTATATGAGCTTTAATGTGGATGATTCTGTAGTAAAGCCAAAGCAAAAATTTTATATGCTTGATGTGAATAAAAATGATATTTATTCTATGTTCTGTTTAAAGCAAACATTACATTCTTTTTTTATTAAATACACTTTAACGCAAAGTAAAGATGAAGTTGCAATTTATTTAGATACAAATAATGAAAAAGTTTTAAATGCACTGATTGACAAATTAAAAATCTACAACATAAATGCAAAATTAAAGGAGGTTTGGTTATGAAGAAAATTATTGTGTGTGATGCAATATTAGACAAAGGTGTGGAGCTTTTAAGAAAAGCTGATGATGTAGAGCTTATTGAGGCAGCACATTTACCTAAAGATGAGCTTTTAGCAAAATTAAGTGATGTGGATGTAGCTATTACTAGGAGTTCAACAGATGTTGATTTAAAATTTATCAATGCATGTTCTAATTTAAAAGCTTTAGTTAGAGCAGGTGTTGGGGTTGATAATGTTGATATAGATGAATGTTCTAAAAAAGGCATTATTGTTATGAATGTTCCAACAGCCAATACTATAGCAGCAGTTGAGCTTACTATGAATCATTTATTATGCTCTGCAAGATCTTTTGTAAATGCACACAATTTCTTAAAAATACAAAGAAGATGGGAAAGGGAAAAGTGGTATGGTGTAGAGCTTATGAAAAAAACTTTAGGGGTTATAGGTTTTGGTAATATAGGCTCAAGAGTAGCTGTACGTGCAAAAGCTTTTGGTATGAAAGTTATTGCTTATGATCCTTATGTAGTGGCTTCTAAGATGACTGATCTAGGTATAGAATGTGTTAATTCTTTAGAAATAATTTTAACTCAAAGTGATTTTATTACCATACATACACCAAAAACAAAAGAAACCACAGATATGATTTCATTTGAAGAAATTAGCAAAATGAAAGATGGTGTAAGATTGATAAATTGTGCTAGAGGTGGTCTTTATAATGAAGATGCGTTATGTGAGGGTTTAAAAAGTGGTAAGATAGCTTGGCTTGGCATTGATGTGTTTAATAAAGAACCAGCAACTAATCATCCATTTTTAGACTTTGAAAATGTTTCTGTTACTTCTCATCTTGGAGCAAATACTTTAGAAAGTCAAGAAAATATTGCTATCCAAGCATGCGAGCAAGCTTTAAATGCTGCAAGAGGAATTTCTTATCCAAATGCTTTAAATTTACCGATAAAAACTGAAGATTTACCAAGTTTTGTTGCACCTTATATAGAGCTTATTTCAAAAATGGGTTTTTTGGCTGCTCAGCTTGATAAAACTCCTATTAAGGCTATTAAACTTGAAAGTGAAGGACAAATTGGTGAGTATAATGAGTCTTTATTAACTTTTGCAACAGTAAGTGTTTTAAGAGGAATTTTGGGTGAAAATATCAACTATATTAACGCACATTTTGTAGCTAAAGACAAAGGTGTTGAACTTTCTTCTCGTATTTTACCAAGTAGTGGATATAGTAATAAAATCACCATAAAAGTAGTTACTGATAATTCTAATCTTTCTATTTCAGGAACTATTTTTGGTGAAAATGAGCAAAGAATAGTAGAATTAAATGGTTTTGATGTAGATTTTAAGCCTAAGGGCAAGATGATTATTTTAAACAATAATGATATACCAGGGGTTATAGCTAATGTTAGTGGAATTTTAGCTAAAAATAATGTCAATATTGCTGATTTTAGACTTGGTAGAAATGGTTTTGGAAAAGCTTTAGCTGTAATTTTACTTGATACAAAAATTTCAAAAGCTTTACTTGAAGAATTAAGAGCTATCGATGCTTGTATTTTTGCAGAATATGCAGAAATTTAAGGCTTTTTATAAGCCTTAATTGTTACAATTATTTTTTAATTTTAAAATTAAGGAAAATATATGGCTTCTTATGGAATGGGAGATCTAAAAAAAGGTTTAAAGATAGAAATTGATGGTATTCCTTTTAAAATCGTAGAATATCAACACGTAAAACCAGGTAAAGGTCCTGCATTTGTACGTATTAAAATTAAATCTTTTATTGATGGCAAGGTTTTAGAAAAAACTTTCCATGCAGGAGATAAATGCGAATCTCCAAATTTAGAAGAAAAACAAATGCAATATCTATATGATGATGGTGAGAATTGTCAATTTATGGATACTCAAACTTACGAGCAAGTTGCAATTAGTGATGAAGATGTGGGTGAAGCTAAAAAATGGATGCTTGATGGAACTATGGTAGATGTTTTATTTCATAATGGAAAAGCAATCGGCGTTGAAGTACCTCAAGTAATGGAGCTAAAAATCATCGAAACAGCACCAAATTTTAAAGGTGATACTCAAGGGTCGAATAAAAAACCAGCTACTTTGGAAACAGGTGCGGTTGTGCAAATTCCTTTCCATGTATTAGAAGGAGAGGTAATCCGTGTCGATACTGTACGCGGTGAATATATAGAAAGAGCAAACAAATAAGCTAAGTTTATCTTAGCTTATTTAATTGTTTAATCTTTTATTAAGTTGCCACCAGTTTAACTTATAATATAATTCTTGAAATTCTTTGTGATATTTATCTAAAATGATTTCTTGATTTGTGTTTTTGATTGAAGTGTTGCTTTCAAAAAAATATCCCTTGTTTGCAGTATACACACCTTGATTATCAATCCATAATGCATCGTTTATTCCAAATTCTAGTTTTTTATTTTTGGTTAAGCCTAACATATTTCTTCCACCTATGCTAATGTATTCTATATTATTAAGGCTTATATTATATAAGGTTGGAAATATATCTTTATGCGATCCTACTCTATTTTTATTATAATTAATATTGTATTGTAGTACTTTTGGGATATATAAATAAAAAGGAACACTATAAGAAAAGGCTTTTGTATTATATAGGTTATTTTTTAAATCTCTCGTCCTATGATCTCCTGTAGCGGCTATAATGATTTTATCTTTTAACTTACTTTGTTTTATTTTGCTTAAAAATTTTCCAAATTCATTGTTTGCATAAGTATATGCTTTTAATATAGCCAGTTGTTTTTTATGATCATATGGAAGAAGTTTTAATAGCTCATTTGGTATTTGATCATGATTGATTTTTATATTATAATCTAAATATGGTGGATGATTTGATATTGTTAGGGCAATGATTAATGTTTTATAGGGATTATCTTGTAATATCTCATATGCTTTTTTATATAAAAATTCATCAGATATTCCATAGCCATTTTGTGTTGTTTTGGCTTGAGGGTAAGAATTAATTATGCTGTTTTCATCTATAATTTCATCTACTCCTTGTTTTTTTAAATATTCTTTTATGTTTTGCCAAGATCCATTTCCAGCACTTATAAAAATAACCTTATAACCCGCTTTTTTATAAATTTCAATAGGAGTAAGAGGTAGTTTTATTGTTTGAAATTTACTAGTTGAAATATTTGAAAATGGACTTATAAATAATAAATTTGCCAAACTAGGTATAGTTCCATTGCTTGATGATAAAAATCTCTTAAATAAAAAATCTTCCTCAAAATGTTGTTTTAATTCACCTAAAAAGTTTGTTTCTTTAGAACTATACTCATCAATTTCTAGACCAAAACTTTCCATTATATTTAAAAAGATACTCGGTTTTATAGTATCTGCTATAGGGTTATTTTGACTTATGTCTATATAAGGAAACAATTTACTTTGAATTTCTTTTGCAGTGTTATCATCAATTGAGGGTATTTTTTGTTCTTCTTTGTATTGTTTATGAGCCCAAGCAAAAGCCATTATAGGATTTAGCATAATATCATTTACAACTTTGAATTCACTAAAAGAATAGTTTTGAACATTAATAGCAACGTGTTTAAACGGTCCTCTAAGAGCTAAAATGTATATAAAAATTAAAATGATATTTAAAATTAATAAGGTATGAATTTTATAGTTGTTTTTAGTGATTTTATAATGTAAAATTTTTAAATTTAAAAATACACAACATAGAGAAATAAATAAAGCCAAAAGTAAAATTTTTAAGACAGGGTAATCATTATAGGTGATATCTAAAATAGTACTAATATTATCATTTTTTATACTAAATAAAAAAATATTAAATTTGTCATTATAAAGTTCATAGTAGTAATATTTTGCAAAAGAAAAAATTATACTTATAATAGCTATAAATGCTATATAAACACTTGAAATAATACCATATAGTCTATATACCCCCCCCCGTAAATGTTACTTTTTTATAGTTAAGATAGGAAAATATCAAGGCAAGAAATCCACAAATTAAAAGTGGTAAAAAAGCAATACTTAAAAATCTTATATCATGGTAAATTCCGTAAAAATACATTTTTACTATATCATAGAAATTACTTTGTATGATTTTTTGTGAAATAAAACCATTTTGCATCAAAAGCCTATTAATAGAAAATATACTTATAAATAAGAAACAAAAGACAATAATTTGTGTGAGTATTTTTTTCATTTTTTCTCCTATAAAATTCTTAGTTTGTTAATTTCATCTCTAAGCATTGCTGCTTTTTCAAATTCAAGATTTTTAGCTGCTTCTAACATTTGTTTTCTTAGTTCTTTTACTATTTTGGCACGCTCTTTTGCAGGTATCTTTTCAAGTTCTTTTCCTTTGCGATAAATTTCTCCTTGTTCAAGATCTTGTTTTAAACTCTCTTCTATATTCCTTTTTACTGAAGTTGGCGTGATATTATATCTTTTATTATAAGCTTCTTGCAAGACTCTTCTTTCGTTGGTGGTATCAATGGCTTCTTGCATAGATTTTGTAATTTTTTTGGCAAAAAGCAATACTTTGCCATTTACATTTCTAGCCGCACGTCCCATGGTTTGAATGAGCGCAGTGGTACTTCTTAAAAAACCCTCTTTGTCTGCGTCCATAATTGCTATGAGAGAAACTTCAGGTAAATCAAGTCCTTCTCTTAAAAGATTAATACCTATTAAAATATCAAAAGCACCACTTCTTAAACCACGAATAATTTCATTACGCTCAATTGCGTCAATTTCTGAATGCATGTATTTTACTTTTAAACCAAGCTCTAAGTAGTATTTGCTAAGTTCTTCGGCCATTTTTTTGGTTAGAACTGTGATTAAAACTCTTTCGTTACGTTCTATAACTTTTTTAGCTTCATCATATAAAATTTCAACTTGATTATCACTATCTTTTATTTCTATTTTAGGATCTAAAAGTCCTGTTGGGCGCATAATTTGATAAAAAATGTTTTTTTTGCTTAATTCTAGTTCCAAAGGTGCAGGCGTGGCTGAAACAAATAAAAATTTGCAATTTTTATTAATAAATTCATCAAACATCAAAGGTCTATTATCTAAGGCGCTTGGCAAGCGAAAACCATAGTCAACCAAAGTTTGCTTTCTACTTCTATCTCCTGCAAACATTCCACGAAATTGCGGTAAAGACACATGAGATTCATCAATAATTACCAAAAAATCTTGATTTTTAATAGCAAAATAATCAAAAAGTGTATAAGGTGTATCTCCACTTTTAAGCCCTGTTAAATGTAGGGCATAGTTTTCCACTCCCTTGCACATACCTGTGCTTTGGAGCATTTCAAGATCAAATTCTACTCTTTGTTTTAATCTTTGTGCTTCTACGAGTTTATTTTCGTGTTCAAAATAAGCAAGACGCTCGTTTAATTCAGCTTTTATACCTTTGATAGCTTCTTTGAGTCTTGTTTCGCCTACACTAAATTGACTAGTTGGATAAAGTATGAATTTTCTTAGATCTTTACCTTTTTTGTTTTCTAATACATTGTAATGATACATCGATTCAAGTTCATTACCAAAAAATTCAAGTCTAATGGCCTCATCTTCATAATAAGCTGGATATATATCCACTATATCACCATTTACTCTAAAATCAGCCCTGTCGAAGAAATTATCATTGCGTTTATAGCCCATATCTACAAGCTTTTTTAAAAGCTCTTTTTGATTTATTTGCATATTAAGCTCTAAGATCAAAACCATGCCTACATATTCGCTTGGATTTCCTAAACCATAATTTGCTGAAACACTTGCTATGCAAATAACATCATCATAACTTAAAAGAGAAGCACTTGCGCTTAATCTTAATCTTTCTAAATCTTCATTAGTAGAGCTGTCTTTTTCTATAAAAACATCAGTTCTTGGTATGTAAGCTTCAGGTTGATAATAATCATAATAACTTATAAAATATTCCACATGATTGCTAGCAAAAAAACCTTTAAATTCGCTATAAAGTTGTGCACATAAGCTTTTATTGTGCGACATGATAAGTGTGGGCATATTTAAATTTTTGATGATGTTTGCCATAGTAAAAGTTTTTCCACTACCTGTAACACCTAGTAAGGTTTGATATTTATTTCCTGCTTTAATGCTTTTTACTATACCATCTATAGCTTGTTTTTGATCAGGGCTTGGTTTAAAATCGCTAGTAAGTTTAAACATAAAATTTCCTAACTTATATTTTTTTAATTTTACACAAAATTTTTCATAAAAATTTAAATTTTAAAATAAAAAGCTATGTGAAATTAAATTTTTTTTTGTTACAATTATGTGTTTAAAATACTCTTATGATTAAAATCAAAAAGGCAAAATTATGTATGATGAAAAAATTATCAACACTATGACAGACAAAGTAAATGAATTGATTGAAAAATACAATGAAGTATGTGAAGCGAATGAAAATTTAAGAAATGAATTGGTGAGTGTTAAAGCACAAAATGAAGCTAAAAGCAATCAAATTGCACGTTTAGAAGAAGAGTTAAAATCTCGTAATGCTCAAAGTGAAGATATTTTCAAGAAAATAGAGGCTGTTCTTGGCAAATAATCAAAGGAAAGTTACAATCAATGTCTATGCAAAAGACTTTGTTGTAACTTGCAGTAATGAATTTGCAAATCATCTTGAAGATGAAATTGCTTTAATTTCTGGAGGTACTGGGAAAATAGAGCTTGCAAATTTTATTAATACTTTTGTAAAACTGAGTTATGAAAACTACATTTTAAAAAAAGAACTTAATAAACTTATAAATACTATCGATGAAGAAATAAAATAAATGCAAACAAAAAAAGCTTTTACTTTGATAGAGCTTGTTTTTTGTATGATGATTATTGCTATTCTTAGTATGGTTGCTTATCCGTATTTTTCCTTTGGAAAAAATGATGCTAAACTCATTCAAGTTAAAAGTGAAGTAGAGCTTATTAACGCTTCTTTATCTTTGCTTAGAAATCAGTTTTTATTTAAAGAAAGTAATAATTTTCCAACAATTTTGGATGAAGCTTTGATTGATACTGAAAATCAAAAATTATTTTTTTGCTCTAATTTACAAAATCGTGCAAATCAATGTACTTATAGTGTTTTAGAAAAGCCAATTATTTCAAATAAAAAATCATGGATGAAAATAGCAAATGCTCAATATAGATTTTTCATAAATACTAAAAATTACATAGATTTTTCTTATAATAGTGAAAAAGTTTTTTTAGAATGTGTGAGTTTAAATTGTAAGGATTATGGGTTTTGAATTTTTATCAACTTGCTATCAAAGGGTATTATTTAGATATCTTAACTTATGAAAGTAAAGAAGAATTTGAAATTTTAGATGAGGTAATAGTTGATCTTACAAGAAAAAAAAATCTCAAAGCTATAATTTTACAAAAATGTCCAAAACCTGATTTTAAAACCCAAGTTATAAAAGAAAAAACAGGCTTCAAACTAACACAATACCAATACGAACTTGCTCAATTTATTACTTATTATTATGCTAGTAAAATAGCTTTTGTTTTAGGTATGTTTGAAAGTATTAAAGAGTATAAAAATGAAAAAATTCATATAGAAAAAGCACCTAATTTAAGTAAAAATCAACAAGAAGCTTTGGAATTTATAAAAACTAAACAAATGAGCTTGTTATTTGGTGATACAGGAAGTGGTAAAACTGAAATTTATATTAGCTTGATAAAAGAATATCTAGAGCAAGGAAAGCAAGTTTTGCTTTTAATGCCAGAAATTGCTTTAACTCCACAAATGCAAAAAAGATTAAAAGTGTATTTTAGTGAGCATTTTTTCTTATGGCATTCTAAAATCACTAAGAAAAAAAAGCAAGAGTGTTTACAAGATTTAGCAAATTCAAAAGCTCTTTTGGTAGTGGGAGCTAGATCGGCTTTATTTTTACCTTTTAAAAATTTAGGCTTGATTATTATAGACGAAGAGCATGATAATTCTTATAAAGCTTCTAATAATCCAAAAATCAATGCAAGAGATTTAGCTTTATTTATAGCAAAAAAAATGCATATAAAAGTTCTTTTAGGTTCAGCCACTCCAAGCGTTGTAAGTTTTTATAAACATCCTTGTTTTAGACTAAAAGGAACTTTTTTTGAAAGTAAAAAGCAGTTTTTATATGATGAGAGTGAGCTTAGTGTTTCATCAAAATTACTTTTAGAATTAAAAATTAGCTTAAGAAGTAAAAAACAGGCTGTGGTATTTTTACCTACAAGGGCAAATTTTAGACAAATTTTATGTAAAGAATGTGCTAATACTATCAAATGCCCTTTTTGTTCTATTGCTTTGAGTTTGCATAAAAATAAAAATGCATTAAAATGTCATTATTGTAATTTTACTAAAGAAATAGATCAAACCTGCCCAACTTGCAATGGAGTTATGCTTGAAGCTAAAAAAATGGGTACAGCAGAACTTTGTGAGCTTTTGGAAAAAGAGTTGGTTGAATTTAAACCTATTATAAAAAGATTTGATAGTGATGAGGTTGGTAGTATAAAAAAGCTTGATATGATTTTAAAAGATTTTAATCAAGAAAAAATTGATATTTTAGTAGGTACTTCTATGCTTGCTAAAGGGCATGATTATCACAATGTAGATTTAAGTGTGATTTTGGGTCTTGATGAGTATTTATTTAGACCTAATTTTAAAGCCTTAGAAGAGACTTTGGCTCTTGCTATGCAAGTAGCAGGTCGTGCAGGTCGTAAGGGTGAAGGTAGGGTGCTTTTGCAAACTAAGAATAGATCTTTTTTTGAAAAATATATACAAGATTATGATAGCTTTTTGAAGGATGAATTAAACACTAGAAATGGGCTTTATCCTCCATTTAAAAGACTTTTAAGGCTAATTATTGAAGATGAGGATAAAAATAAAGCTTTAAATTTGTGTGAATTTATAGCTAATAAAGTTCAAGAATTAAAACAAGTGCAATTAGTAGGACACGGTGCTTGTGGCATTGAAATGTTAAATAAAAAATGGCGTTTTTATGTATTATTGCGTGCTGATACTCACCAAGAACTTGTAAAATTTGAGCACTTTGCCTTAAATTTTAAAAATATTACTTGTGATATAGATCCAGTTGATTTTAATTGATTTTAATTTTTACAAAGTCAAAAAAGTATACAATAAGATAAAAAAGTGGGATTACAATGGAATATCAAAGATACAAAACAAGGCAAATAAAAGTAGGTGATGTTTTAATAGGTGGTGATGCTCCTATCTCGGTGCAATCCATGCTTTTTACTAAAACAAGGGATATTGAAGGTTGTTTAGAGCAGCTTAACAGGCTTTATTTTGCGGGTGCAAATATAGTACGTTTAGCATGTTTGGATATGGTGGATGCAAGAGCTTTAAAAGAAATCAAAGCAAAAAGTCCCTTGCCTTTAATAGTAGATATACATTTTAATCACAAGTTGGCGGTTTTTTGTGCTGAATTTATTGATGGGGTGAGAATTAATCCTGGCAATATAGGCTCAAAGGAAAATATCAAAGAAGTAGTGCAAGTTTGCAAGCAAAGACAAATTCCTATTAGAATAGGCGTAAACCATGGTTCCATAGAAAAGCAATTTAGCAATAAATATGGCTATAACATTCAGGCTATGCTTGAGAGTGCTTTATATAATATAAAATTATTGGAAGATTTAGACTTTTTTGATATTAAAATTTCTATGAAAACTTCAGATGTACAAAATACTATAAAGGCTTATGAGGCTTTAAGACCACTTTGTGACTATCCATTTCATTTGGGGGTTACTGAAGCAGGAACTAAATTTCATAGCACAGTTAAAAGCTCAATTGCTTTAGGAAATTTACTTTTAAAGGGTATAGGAGATACCTTGAGAGTTTCTATGACAGGGGAACTTGAAGAAGAGATTAGAGTGGCAAGGGCTATTTTGCAAGATAGTGGAGTGCAAAAGAGTGGAGTAAATATCATCTCATGTCCAACTTGTGGAAGAATTCAAAGTGATTTGATTAAAGCAATTAAAATAGTAGAAGAAAAAACTAAACATATAAAAGAACCATTAAATATAAGTGTTATGGGTTGTGTAGTAAATGCCTTGGGTGAAGCTAAGGGTGCTGATGTGGCTATTGCTTTTGGGAAAAATCAAGGTTTGGTTATAAGACATGGTGAAGTGGTGGCAAAATTAAAAGAAAATGAACTTGTAGAAAGATTTTTACTTGAAGTAGAAGATGAGGTAAAGCTTAGAAAGAAAGACTAGTTTCTTTCTAAATTTTTTTTTGTAAATTTTTTAACTTTTTAGAAATTTTTACTTTATAAACACTTGGATTTTGAAGCTTTTTTAGTCTAAAATTTAAACTATCAATGCTTTTTTTATGATAATCTTGAATATTTTTCAAGCTAGGAAGCTTATAAACTAATTTTCCATTTTTAAAAATAAGTTCATGTAGATTTTTAGCTACAAGATTTTTATAATTTTTTGAATTTTCATTGTGTGTATATAAAACATCAAAACAAGCTTTATCGTTTTTATAATATCTTATAAGCTTTTTAAAATACGGTAAAGTCGTTTTGCTTGAACTTGCACTGATTTTGATTTTTGGGATAATTTTTCCATTTTTTTCTATTGCTACTAGCTTATATACAGCTCCAAAAATAGGTGAACTTGCAGAGGTGATAAGTTTTTCTCCAATTCCAAAAGCATCAATAGGAGCTTTATTTTTTAATAATTTCTCGACAATAAATTCATCTAAAGCATTACTAACTATAATTTTACATTTTTTTAAACCTGCAAGGTCTAGTTTTTTTCTAATATATTTAGATATTTTAAGCAAATCTCCTGAGTCAACACGGATAGAATAATTTTGTATGGTATTTTCAGCATTTAACTCACTAAAAACTAAAATAGCATTTTTTATACCATTTTTATAATCATAGGTATCAATCAAAAGACTTATATTGTCTTTATAAATTTGACAATATGATCTAAAAGCACTTAATTCATCATCAAACATTTGTACCCAAGCATGAGACATAGTTCCACTAATGGGAATGGCAAAATTTTTTCCAACTAAAGTACAAGCACTAGCATGAAAACCACCTATAAAAGCAGCTCTAGCTCCATTTACAGCTGCACTTTCTCCATGAGCTCTACGTGAGCCAAACTCTAGAAGTAGTTTGTTTCTTGCTATTTGAGAAATTCTACTAGCTTTAGTAGCGATTAAGCATTGATGATTTAGAGTTAAAAGTATGAAAGTTTCTAGTAATAAAGCCTCTATTATAGGTGCTTTGATAATCATTAAAGGTGTATTAGCAAATACACATTCACCTTCTTTTACACTTAATATATCTCCGCTAAAACGTAAAGTTAAAAGGTAGTTTAAGAATTCATCATCAAATTTATGAGTGTTCTTTAAAAAATTTATATCACTCCTAGAAAGAGAAAAGTTATTAACATGTTCTATGATTTGTTCTAAACCGCAAAATACAGCATAAGAGGCATTGTCTGGAGCTTTTCTAAAAAAAACTTCAAAATAAACAATTTGCTTATGCCTATTTTGTTTAAAAAAAGCATAAGCCATACTTAGTTCGTAAAAATCACATAATAATGATGAGTTCATATTTAAGGATTTTTACTAAAAAATCAATCCATCTGACGACGCAAGAAAGCTGGAACATCAAGCTGAGAAATCACTTCCTCATCAAATCCACCGCTAGCTTTACGTAAATTCATGTAACTATTTTTTTTGTTTTCTTCTTGTTCTTTGGCGCTTTCCGCTTCGGCTTTATCTTCAAAACCCGTTGCGATGATGGTTACTTCAACACGATCACCCATGCTTTCATCAGTAGTTGCACCAAAAATTACTTTTGCATTCTCATCCGCTATATCACTAATGCTTTGAGTGGCTTGTGAAATTTCTATTAGTGAGCATTCAGGACCAATTTTATAATGAATAATCACACCCTTAACACCTTTCATAGTCATACCATCTAATAATGGAGATTCTATAGCACTAGATAATGCATCCATAATAGCATTTTCGCCTTCTCCATGACCTACTCCCATTAAAGCCAACCCTCTATGGCTCATAACAGTTCTAACGTCAGCAAAATCCACATTAATATCACCATCTTCTAAAAGTATAGACACCATACCTCTAACAGCTCTAGCTAATATATCATCTACTAGTTTGAATGCTTCTTTTATGCCTGCTTTTTTTGGAAGTATGCTAAGAAGTTTTTCATTTTGAATTACAATGATAGAATCACTTTCTTTTTTTAATTCAGCTAAACCAGCTTCGGCTAATTTTTTTCTTTGTTTTCCTTCAAATGCAAAAGGCATAGTTACAACTGAAACGGTTAGTGCACCTACTTCTTTAGCAGCTTGTGCTACAACAGGAGCCGCACCTGTGCCAGTTCCGCCACCAAGTCCAGCAGAAATAAATACTATATCGCTTTGACTTAGAGCCGCTTTTACTTCTTCAAAACTTTCTCTTGCACTTTCTGCTCCAATTTCAGGTTGCATTCCCGCACCTAAACCTTTGGTTTTTTTCTCTCCAAGTTGAATTCTAGTTTTTGCTAAAGATTTTGCTATAGCTTGTGCATCAGTATTTGCCGAAATAAGATCAAGATCATGTAAACCCATATTTACCATATGATCTATCATATTACCGCCACCGCCACCACAGCCTATGACTTTTATTTTCGCACCTTTTGCATGTTGCATTTCTTCTACTAGATATTCGCTCATTGTATCTCCTATTAGAACTGGTTTATTAATTTATTCCAAAATTTATGCATAAAACCTGATTTTTTATCTTTTTTGGTTTCAACTTTTGTTAATTCTGCTTTTTCATCTTCAAAATCTTTTTGATCTTGAAAAATTTCCTCAAAATCTTTATTTTCTCCCTCATGCTCTTCTATGGTAAGATTTTGTTTGATTTGTTTATTGATAAACTCAGGTTCTCCTTTATATCTTAGTTTTTCATTAGAATCTAACTCATACGGAGTAAAATACCCGCCACCATATAAACAAAGACCTATAGCACAACTATTTTCCGCATCTTCAAAAATTTCTTTAAAGCCATCCATAGTATCTTTTTTCGCGGTCGCTATTCTAACAGCTTTATTATCAAAGTAAGCTGAAGCAAGTTTGTCAAGTCCTGTAAATTTTGTCATACCACCTGTTAGTACTATGCCAGCTCCTGCTAAATTAGCACAAGCATTATCACTCAGCATTTTAGCTAAAATAATGATAGTTTCTTCGATTCTTGCGTAAATTACATTAGATATAACTTCTACTGAAACCTCATTTTTTCTTTTTTCATCACCCATATATGGAATTTGTATAATTGAATTTTCATTTTGCATTAAAGATGCGTAGTTTAATTTTAGTTTTTCTGCTTCTTTTGGTGGGGTGTGTAATGCGATAGATAAATCATTAGTAATATTTACTGATCCAATTTGCAAACATTCATTATAGCGTATAGAATTACCCGCATGAATTACCATATCACAAACAGCCCCTCCCATATCAATTAAAATAGCACCCAATTCTTTTTCACTATCATCAAAACAAGCAATAGAAGAAGCATAACCTGAAAGAACGATGTTATCTACTCTAAGATCGGCAAGTTCTACTGCTTTTTTTAGATTTTTAATATGCACTTCTTGAGAAATCACAATATGTGTAGAAACTTCAAGGCGATTTCCACTCATTCCCAAGGGATCTTCTACATGCTCAAGATCGTTTACTTTGAAATTATAAGGTAATACATGAATTATTTCATATCCACTAGGAATATTTGCAGTATGTTTTGCTGTACTTACTGCTCTGTGAATTTCTTTGATGCCTATTTCGTGATTTGGTATATTAACCACACCTATGCTATCCACGCTTTTGGCGTAAGCACCTGAAATAGATACAATTACCTTATCATAATGTACACCTGACATCATTTGTGCATCAGCTACTGCTTCTTCTATGGATTTTGAAGCAAGCTCTATATTGGTAATTGCTCCTTTTTTTATACCATTTGATTTTGACTTTCCAAAACCGATGACTTTAAGTCCTTCTTCGCTTTTTTGTACTAAAATAGCACAAGTTTGTATCGATCCTAAATCAATTCCTAAAATATTCAATTTACATTTCCTTTATAATAGCGTTGGATTGGATATAATTCTATAAGTTTTTTTAATAATTCTTCTTTAAGTAAAGTTTGTTTGGTTTGTTTAGCGCTTTGCTCTATGATAAATTTATAAATTTCTTCTTTATTTTGATTTTCTAAAGTTTGTTTTGTGATTTCATAAACTATTGCTTTATCATCAAATAATACATAAGATTTGGCTTTATTTGAGTCAAATACATGCATTAAAAACTCGCTAAATTCAGTATCATTCATCATATCACCTACTTTTTCCTTTTTACCTGAGTCACGACTATAAGTACCTATGTCTATACCTTGAAAATTTTCCAAAGCAAGCTTTGCCTTTTCTTCTAAAATGGTCTTAGTTTTTTCCTTAATATAAAGTTTACTTACTTCGTTTTTAGCTTGTTCAAAAGTTTTAGTTTGTATAGGATTTATTTTGATAATTTTCGCAACCATATATCCATCTTCAAAGTTGAAGGGTTTAATAAAATCATTTTCTTTGGCTTTTTGTATATTTTCCAAAGGATAATAAATATCAGCATCGCTAATTGTAATATTTTTATCAAAACTAAGTTCGTTTTTTCTTAAAGCAACATAACTTTCGTTAGCTTTAACTTTGAGTTTAGAGAGTTTTAGATCTTTTATAACTTTATCTTTACTTTGTTCTAGACTTAAAATTTTTCCTGCAAAATCTTTGTAATTATTTTTGTTTTCTTCATAATAAGCTTGAATTTCCTTATCTTCAACTACAATTTCATCAGGTTTTAAAAAATAAGTTGCAAGCTCATAGTTCTTTTGTGTTTTATAAAGTTCTTTATTTTTTTCCCAAGTTTGTTTCAATTCTTTTTCGTCAATCGGGATGTTTTTATTATCAAGTTTTATAGTTTGAATTTTCAGACTATCTTGCATTAAAAAACTTGCTGCAAACATATCAAGTTCATTTTCTTTGATCTGTAAATTTAAAATTGCATTGATTTTTTTAAGTAGTAATTCATCGTGGATAATTTTTTCATAAGTTTTCGGTGTGTAATTATTTCTAGCAAGTAAATTATAATATAAATTTTTATCAAAAACCCCTGAGGCATTATGAAAGATTTCTTGGTGTGCTAAATCATAAGCAATTTCTTCTTCGCTCACATTCAATCCTAAGGTTTTTGCATAAGAAAGTAGAAGTTTTTCTTGTATAAGTTCATTAATAGCTTGAATATCTAAACCATCTTTTTTTGCTTGCTCTTGTGTGTAGTTACCATTATTCAACTGAGAATAATAGCTAAATAATTGAGAATACTTTAAATTAAACTCATCATAACTTATTTTTTCATCACCTACTTTTGCAACAGAATTTGATCTATCGGTGTTAAAATCATAACTTCCCCAACCTACAAAGCCTGCTCCAACAAAAGCAATAACGCTAATCCAAATAGTAACAACTAAATATTTTTTATGATGCTGCATCCAAGTGAGCATTTTTACCCCAATCCATGAATTAAATAAATTAAACCATAAATTATAGATGATTTGTGATTAATAAAAAATTAATTTTAAAAGATTATGATAAATTTGTTTCAGCTAAATGGATAATTTTACAAGAATTTTCAATTAAATCTATAATTTTACCCAACTCATAACTTGTTCTGCCATAAGCAAATATTCCATAACCTTTTACAACAACAAAATTTTGTTTTTGTTCTAACATGTAACGATAAATTTCAGTTTGCGATCTATCTTCCCAGTCTTCATAATTTTTAGGATTATAAACACGAATTTCTTCTAAAAAAATTTCCCCAAAATAATCTTGAGGTGTTATAAAATCATGATTTAAACTCATTGATAGAGTATAAGTTGGACAAGCAAAACATACAAATTTAGCCTCGGGTATATTTTCATATATACTTTTGTGAATTTCACAATCACTGCTTGCTTCGTCCCAACTATAATCTTTTGCAAATTTTAAGATACTTAAATTTTTTTCATCTATTTGATTTAAAAAAGTATTGTTTTTGTTGATAATAAATGAACCTTGAGAAAGCTTTGCTGAAACTGAACCATGGCAAATTCCAAAAAAATTTTTTTTGAACATTGAAGCAGAAAGTATTTTTATTTGAGAAATGATGTTTTCTTTATCCATTAAAAAACCTTGTTTTAAAGTTAGCTAAGGTATTATACTAAAAAATATTTAAAAGGTTTATTTTGCAAAGTCCGCATATTCCTGTTTTATTGCAAGAAGTTTTAGATACTTTTAATGATTTTGATAATGGGGATTTTTTAGATTGTACTTTGGGCTATGGAGGACATTCTAAGGCATTATTGCAAGCCCATGAAAAACTAAAATTAATTGCTTGTGATAAAGATTTAGAGGCTTTAAAATTTTCTAAAGATTTTCTAAAAAAATTTCAAGATAGAATAAGTTTTAATCACATGGGATTTAAAGAAATTCTAACTCAAATACCTACGCAGAATTTAAGAGGAATTTTAGCTGATATTGGCGTATCTTCCTTGCAGCTTGATAAAAACGACAGAGGATTTTCACTAAATTCTGATTTTTTAGATATGAGAATGGATCAAAACAATCCTTTAAGCGCTAAAGAAGTGGTAAATTCTTATAGCAAGGAAGCTTTAGAACAGATTCTTAAAGATTATGGAGATTTAGCACCGGTTGCTTCAATGCTTGCTCAAAAAATCATCAATGCAAGAAGTCAAAAAGAGATTGTAAGTGCAAAAGAGTTAAGTCAAATTATAGGAAATGCTAAGTTAAAAGGCCGTAATATATCTTTAGCCTTACTTGTATTTCAGGCTTTACGCATAGAAGTAAATGATGAACTTGGTGAATTAAAATCTTTGCTTGAAAGTATAGAAAAAGCAAATTTAAAAAATTGCAAGTTAGCTATTATTAGTTTTCATTCTTTAGAAGATAGGATAGTAAAAAATACTTTTAAAAGATGGGAAAAAGATTGTATTTGCGATGAAAGAGCTATAAGATGTGAATGTGGTAAAAATCATAGTCTTGGTAAAATTTTAAGTAAAAAAGCTATAAGTGCTTCCAAAGAAGAGATAGGTTATAATAGTAGATCAAGTTGTGCAAAAATGAGAATTTTTTATTTTAGGTAATCAATGGTTGAAGATGATTTTTTAAAAGAAAAACAAAATATACGTGAAAAAATGTTAAGATATTCTAGGGCTATTAAAGAAGGTAGGCCTTATGAAGAATATGAGCAAAAATTTAATGAAAGTGATCGTATATTAAAAAGTAGAATACAACGCAAAAAAAGACCTAAATTTACAGATTTTGATGAAGAATATGAAGAAAAGCCTAAAAAACAATCTGCTATTTATTTAAAAGAAGATCTAATTAATGTTAAATTAGAGGAAAAAAAACCTTTTAAATTGCAACTTAATTTTTTCAAAAAACAAAAAGAAAAATTTGATAAGAAAAATGATAAAAATATCAAACTACCTAAAAACACCAAAACAACACAAGAGATAAAAAAAGTAGAAAAGAGACAAGAAGAGAAAGATTCTATTAAGATATCAAAAATTCTTATTCAAAGTAATGTTTTTGTTGCTTCAAAATTTCAAAACTTAAAAGAAAAAAGAAAAGAAAAAGCTAAACTTAAACAAGAGTTAAAAGAGCAAAAAAAAATCGAACAAGAAAAAATTAAAAAAACTCAAGAAGAATTAAAAGAAAAAGAAAAATTAGTCAAACAAGAACAAAAAATTTTAGAAGAGAAAGTAAAACTTGAAGAAAATCAAGAACATAACCAAGAAGATAAATACGAGCTTTTAGATAGTATAGTAAGCGAAGAAAATAAAAATTTAAATCCTAAAAATTTATTATATGCAGGTTTGATGATAGCATTTGCTCTGTTGGTATTTTTCCCACAAATTTACATCAGAAATCAAATTTATTATGTAAGTAGGGATATAGCAGATTTAAGATCACAAGAGCTTGTTTTATATGAAGAAAACAAAGAGCTTCAAAGACAGCTTGAAGCAATATATTTTCAAAATCAAGTTTTAGATTTTTTAGATTAATTTTGTGTTTGAATAATTTTTTCTAAAACATATTGTTCAAGTTGGTTTTTTGGAATTTCTTCTTTAATGGCTTGATTATAAATATTTTCTGCTATTTTTGAGTATTTTTCATAAGCAAAATATGGAAAATGTAATGTCCAAGCTTTTATTAACAATTTTTTACTAATGACTTTTCTAGTATAAATTTTAAAAATATCATAACCAATAAAAACACAAGCAGTGACAAAAACTGCACTTAGAATACTAATATGAAAATCAATAATAGTTAAAAAATAATGTGTAATTAAAATCAAAGGAATGATAATTAAAGCACAAAAAAAAGTATAAATGAGATAAGAATTAAATACCTTAAATTTGAAATTTAATTTTGCAGGATCTACCATCATACCTTCATTTAATAAGGCATTTGCCTCAAGTAAATCTTTTAGATTAACAGGTTGGTTTGAAACTTTAAAAATAAATTGTAAAATAAATTCTTGTATTTTCATTGTTTTACCTAATAAGTATGTAATTTTTGTGATTTTAGCATTTTTGTTTTTAAATAAACTAAATTTTTAAGTCTTGTAAATGAAATCTTGTGTTAAAATTTATATTATTTAAAAATAAGAAAGAAAAATATGGCAGATTCTAGATTGATGATGAATATTAAAGGTATAGTTAAAAGTTTTATACCTAGAAAAATTTATCAAAATCAATTACAAAATATTTTAAAAGAAATTTTAAAATCAAAAAATATAGATAATATTATTTCTCGTTTAAATTATTACAATCTGCAAAATAATTTTTTTGATATAAAAAAAAATGAAAATTGTGAAAAAATAGGAAAATTCCCTTTTAGAAAAACTTCTTATGCTTATGATGCTTATGCAATTAGTAAGTATTTTAATGATGATTTTTTATGGATTAAAGGTTTTGGAGATATTAGTTATAACCTTAAATATCCGAGTATAGCTAAATCAAGACCTATTGAAAATGGTTTTAATAATATCATTTTAAAATTAGATAAAAATAGACATTTTGATTTTATACAAGATAAAAATCAATTTGAAGATAAAAAAGACCTACTTTTTTTTAGAGGTGCGATTTATCAACCACATCGTATTAAATTTTTTGAAAAGTATTTTGATAATCCTCGTTGCGATATTGCTCATGTTGGTGGTAGAAAAATTCAAGCTGAAAAGTGGATTAAAAATTTAAATTTTAAAATCAGCAGAGCTTACCAAACTCAGTTTAAATTTTTACTTTCATTAGAAGGTAATGATGTAGCAAGCAATTTAAAGTGGGCTATGAAAACAAATTCTTTAGTTTTAGCACCAAAAATGCGTTATGAAACTTGGTTTATGGAAGGAAAGTTGGTTTCAAATGAGCATTTTGCTTTAATTGATGATGCTTATGAAAATGTAGAAGCTTTACTTGATTATTACCTAACTAATCCACATAGAGCAAAAGAAATCATTCAAAATGCTCATAATTACATAGAGCAATTTTTAGATGAAAGGATAGAATTTTATATAGGGATTTTAGTTTTGGCTAAGTATTTTTATTATTCTAATCAGCTTGATTTGCCAAAAGATATTATTGATTTATTTGATTAAAAGGAGGGTTTATGCAAGAAAAGGAAATTGTGTTTTTAAATGATGAATTTATAAAAGCTAGTGAAGCTAAAGTGAGTGTTTTTGATAGAGGCTTTATCTTTGGAGATGGAATTTATGAAGTAGTTCCTGTGGTAAATGCAAAAATAGCTGATAAAGAAGAATTTTGGGAACGTTTTGAGCGTAGTTTGACACAAATTGAACTACAAATTCCATATACAAAAGAAGAATTTGAAAGTATTTTAGAGCAATTAATCATTAAAAACTCACTTAAAGAAGGTGGACTTTATATGCAAGTTACTAGAGGAGTTGCTAGTAGAAATTTTGCTCTTTTAAAAGGTTTAAAGCCTACTATTATGGCTTTTGCTTTTGAATGTAGTGTGATTGATCATGAGTTTGCTAAAAATGGAGTAAGTATTATTTCTACAGCTGATTTAAGATGGAAAAGAAGAGATATAAAATCAATTTCTTTATTAGCTCAATGTCTTGCAAAAGAAGAAGCTATAAAGGCTAAGGTTTTTGAAGCTTTTATGATAGAAAATACTTTAGTAACTGAAGCTTCTAGTAGCTCAGCTTTTATCATAAAAGATAAAACTTTAATTACTAAACCATTTTCAAATGAAATTTTACCAGGTATTCGCCGTAAAAATATCTTAAAATTTGCAAAAGAACTAGGTCTTAAAATCGATCAAAGAGCTTTTAGTATGAAAGAAGTATATGAGGCTGATGAGGTTTTTATTTCCGCGGCTACTTTTTTGGTTTTGGGTGTTATAAAAGCAGATAGTAAGATAATTAATGATGGCAAGGTAGGTTTTTATACTCAAAAACTAAGAGAAAAATATATAGAAAAAGTACAAAAAGAGGTTTTTTAATCAAAACCTGCATTAGTAAATTCTTTAGGATTATCTAAAGCGTAGCGGAATTTTTCTAAATCTATTTGTTTATCCCAAATAGCCACTATTAAAGCTGCTACACTATTACCACACAAATTTCCTACCGCACGAATTTCAGACATAAATTTATCTACACCTAAAAGTATAGAAATAGCTGCCACAGGTAATACTTCACCTAAACTTGCTCCTAAGCCATTATTAGCTTCAGCTATGTGCATATTTGACAAAGCTGCCAATGTACTTCCTAACACAATAAAACCTGATCCTGTTACTCCAACAGCACCTTTTGAAGCTATCATCAAAACAATTAAGATGCTAATTTCATGCATTAGTGAAAGTTCTACATTAAAAGCTTGTGCAAGAAAAATCAAACTCATAGCTAAATAAATATTTGTACAATCAAGATTAAAACTATATCCAGTAGGTAAAACTAAACCTACAGTGGCTTTAGATAATCCAGCTTTTTCAAGTTTTCTCATAAGTGGAGCTAATGCGGATTCGCTAGAGCTTGTAGCAAAAACTATCAAAACTTCTCTTGAAATAAAACGCATAAATTTAAAAATATTTACTTTAGCTATAAAACAAATAATCCCTAAAACTCCAAAGATAAAAAGTAAAGAAGCAAGCAACATAACAACAAGTAAATATCCTAAATTTAATAAAGATTCAAGCCCATATTTTGCTACTAAAAAAGCCATTGCTGAAAATGCAGCTATAGGAGAAAAATACATAATGATTTCTAAAATTTTAAAAACAAAACTTTGCGTAATTTCTAAGGTTTTTTGTATAACTTTTCTCTCATCAATCCTCATAAGTGAAATAATAAACGCACAAGCTAAAGCTATAACTAAGATTTGCAAGGTTTTTCCCTCGCTAAAAGCAGCAATAATATCGGTAGGTATGGCATCTTTTAAGATATGTAGAATTTCATTTTGAGCACTTATTTCTACATTATTATTTACAAATTGAGCCACACTATCTTTATCCAAGGTGTTTGGATCAAGGTTCATTCCTTTTCCAGGTCCCATGATATTTGCCATAAAAATTCCTATAGCCAAAGCAAAGGTGCTTACCACTTCAAAGTAAAGTAAAGCTTTAACACCTATGCTTCCAACTTGTTTTAAACTTTCAAGACTAACAACACCTAAAACAATGGTTAAAAATATAATAGGTCCTATTAAAATTTTTAATGCATGTATAAAATAATCTACTCCAATTTTACTAGCTAATGCAAGTTCTTTATCTAACAAACCAAGACTAATGCCAGCTATGATACCTATAATCACCCAAAAACCTAAATTTTTAAGCATTTTTTTTAATCTACTTGGTTCTTTATGGGTGATTACTAGCATAAAATTTCCTTAATGTTTTTTATATATACTATACAAGGAAAAACTTATTTTTTAAATTAAAATAATAAAAAATGAGTAATAAAGTAAAAAAATAATATTTTTTTACTTTATTATGTAAAAAAAAGTAACATTTTTGTAATTTATTATATAGTTTAATGTGTAAAAATAATAATATTTATATAAAATCAAAAAAAATTTTTAGATAACAAATAAAATTAACGTTACTAATAAAAATGCGACTTTAAAAACGATAAAATAAATATTTTTTGGTAAAAAATGAATAATTTATCTGCTTATTAGCAGTTAATTTTGATACAGATAAATTTATTTTTCTAGTGTGAAATTAAGGCTTTGCGTAAAATAAAATTTATATTTTAGTTAATTTGTTAGAGCATAAAAAATTCTAGCAGGAGCTTTGGTAAATGATTTTAGGTTTTTATTAACAAGTATTAACTAAAATTAAGTTTTATAAATTAAAATAAAATCAATAATCATAAGATTACTTGTAGTTAATTTAAGAATTTTTATCGAGATTGCTTTAGAACAAGGAGTAATAAAAATGAAATTTAAAAATATTTTTTTAATTTGTTTATGTATAGTTTTTTTTAGTGCTTGTTTTGAAGATAATAATAAAAATGGGGGAAAAGTAGGGTTAAAAACCCCTGAAATTGTTGCAAAAAATTTAGCAGGAAAAGAAGTGGAAATAGCTGATTTTGATAATCTTATCATTTTGACTTTTGTAGAACAAGGCTGTCCTTCTTGCTTAAAAGATTTACCACTTTTGGAAAAATTAGCTAATGAGCATTCTAAAAAAATGACAATTTTAGCCATTGATTCTATAGATAAAGGTAAAGAATTTGAAAAATTTGCTACTAAATATAATTATAAAAACATCATATTCTTGCAAGATGAGTTAGATATATCATGGCAAAGATTTAAAGTTTTTGCGGTTCCAACGACTTTTATAATTAAAGATGGAATAGTTCAAGATAAAATCATAGGAGAGAAACCATGGTCTTACTTAAAAGCATCTATTAGTTCTTGGCTTTAAACACCAACACACCCAACATACTTGTAAAAATACTAAAAAGCAAAAAAAGAATGATTTTAAGTTTGTTTTCTTGAAATAAAACCCATAAAAAACTCACAATAATACCTTTAAAAAAATAAATTATAAAATTATAACTAAATACTAATACACTCTCAAACCCCCACCTTTCATAAATTTCTATTTCACCATATCCCCCTCCCATATTTCTCATTATAAAACTATTTTACTCTTATTTATATTTCAGTTTAAATTTATGATTTTGTATTTATAATTTCTAACTTATTAATGAAATATCAGCTAGTTTTTTTATAAATTTACAGCTGTTAGTTAATTAAAGATATTAATATTAATCTTTGAAAGGATATTTTATGTCTAAAGTCACATTGCACCCTATGGGGGGGGGATACGATAATTTTCGTTTTAACTTACACTCTTTAAGTTTAAATCTTTTTAAATCTTATAAACATTCTAAACTTTTAAAACTTTCTTTACTAACTATTTTATCACTAAGTTCTTTAAATGCAGCCACACAAGCTACTTATGATAATACTTTAAAAGCTTATGTTATTAAAAAACATGGTTTTAATGATGAAAGTGTATATGATAATACTAATGATACTTATAAGTTTTTAAATGGTAAAAACTTCTATGGTCAATTAGCTACTAATAAAAATCTTTCTAATATCACTTTAATCTATGATAATCCCAAATCAAAACATATGAACTTTAGTGATATGAGATTAAAACAAGAAATACTTACTCCAAATATAAAAGAAGATATCTTTGTAGTAAATGGCTTTCATGGAGCATATTCTGCTAATAATAGCATTAATCAAATAAGCTATATACCTTTTTTAGTTTCAGCTTATACCTTTAATGCTAAAGCTAATAATAATACCCTAACATTAAAAGCAGGAGAATTATCTTCTATATATTATTTAAAACCTACTAATAAAGAAGTAATGAATCCTAAAGCTACAGGTTTAGATAATAAATATAATTTTTTAATTACCCCAGCTATAGCAAGAAAGGGTGAAGCTAGTAATAATACTTTAAATTATTTAAAAGATGCTTATGTGAATATGGGTGTTGAAAACACTTATACCTTAGTTTTAAATGGTGCTCCTTATGTAGTAGGTGCTTTTGGAGTGGATGCTAATACTAATAATAATAGTGTTATATTAAACAAAGGAGTAAAGATAGACTTTCATACTACTCCTTATAGACAAGGTGCTTTAGGAGAGAGTATTTTTGATGAGAGAATGACTCATATTTTAGGTGCTATGAGCTACAATGCTAATGCTAATAAAAACAAACTCATTATAGATGGAGCTTCTTTAGTAGTTCATGGACCAAGTGGAGCTTATTCAACATCAGCTGCTACACATTTAGGTGGAGCCTTTGTTGATGTAAATAATAATCAAAACTACCAAGTTAGTGAAAACACCACCTTAATCAATGATTTAAAACTAGATTTAAGAGTAGATACTAAAAATACCCCATTAGCTTATAATGCTGTATTAAATGGAGAAATCTATGGAGGTAAGATCACTCAAGGTAATGCTCATAAAAATACTATAGAAGTTAAAGACTTACAAACCTTACTTGCTCTAAATACTAATATAGAAGTAAAAGCACTCTTAGACTTTTATGCAGGATTTGCAAGTAATGGCTATGCTAATGATAATAAGATTAATATAAATCTTAAAAAACCTTTTGAGATTAATGCTAATTTTACTGGAGAGAATGAATTTAATCTTTATGGAGCTTATGCTAGTAAGGGTGCTAGTAGAAATAGTGTGAATATAAAAGGGGATTTAACCCAAGAAAGTGTAGTAGAAAACTATCAAGATAAAATTTCAATCACAGCAGCTAAGGTATTAAGTGGAAAAGCAGATAATAATAAAATTAATCTAAGCTCATCTAATGTATCTATACCTTTATATATTTATGGAGTTAGTAAAACTACTTTAGATAATAAAGACTATTATGCACAAACAGCAAGTGATAATATTATTAATTTAAAAGAAGTAAAATCAGCTAGAAACCTAACCACTATTATAGAAGCAAATAATTTAGAAAAAAATACCATTAATTATGATTTAGTTCAATCTTTATCTAATGCTTCTAATATAGATAAGGGTTCTAAAATCATTTTAAGAGCTAATGAAAACGCTTTAGATAATACTTTAAACATTAAAGATTATTCAAGTGCTGCTTATGATAATGTATATGTTATTAGTGCTAAAGAAGAAAGTGCTAATAATAATATTAGCTTTACAAATTTAGCACTAGGTACAGCTTCTGATAAAAGAGAAGGTAGGGTATTAATTAGTGCAGGTATAGCTAAAAATACTCATGATAATTATATCCATATAGCTAATTTAAATATAGATGAGTATAAAAACAATGAAGCTATTATTATAAGTGCTTCTGGTGTATATAGTGAAAATGATAAAAGCTATAATAATACTTTATATTTAAGTGGTAATACTAATATATTTAATAATACTAAAATAGATATATTAGCAGGTAGCTTTTTACAAACCCAAACTGATAATGGTTTTACTCCAAAAGCCATAAAGCATAAAAACAATACTAATAATCATCTTTATTTAAATACTAATATCAGTGCAAAGCTAGTAAATAACTTTGATCATTATAGCTTTATCTTAAAAGATGATACAAAGAATTATTTAAGTGCTAATGAAGCTATTAATTTAAGTGAAAAAACTTCTATTAATGTTTATACCAACAATAATATAAAAAATAAAAGCTTTATTCTAATGCAAAGTGAAAAAGGCTTTATAAATGAGGATAATAAACAACTAGATCAAAAAGATTTACAAAGCTTATTAGACATTATCACTAAAAACAATCAAAGCTTACATAAAAACATTAAAGCAAAGGTTCAAAAGGCTAAATACACTCTAAGTGCAAGTAAAGATGCAAAAAGCATAGTAGTGAATTTAAATTAAAAACAAAAATAAAAACAATAAGGATATATCATGAAAGCACATCATAAACTCTCAAATCATATCATACTCTCAGGTATAACAGTATCAATGCTTTTTTCTCCACTAATGGCTTTACCTAGTGGAGGTAAATTTACTCATGGGACTAGTGGAACTATATCTGGTCCATACTTTGATAAAAATACTGGTAAAAACACTATTGATATCACAGGTAAAACACCAAATAAAAATAGCCATGTTATCCAATGGGGTGGTGGTTTTAGTATAAATAAGGGTGAAAGTGTAAATTTTAAAGGTCAAGGACAAAACTACCTAAACATTGCTCATGGAACAAGTAAATCTACCATAGAAGGTGTATTAAATGCAGGTGGTAATAATGTCTTTTTAATTAATCCTAATGGGGTTATTATAGAAAAAAGTGGATCTATCATCAATGCTAATCGCTTTGTGGCTTCTACTTCATCTATGAGTGATAATGATATGAAAGCATTTGCTAATTTAAAAAGCTTTGATGACGGTTTAAGCTTTTCCCCTATATTTAAACCAAAACCAAATGGTGGTAATGTAGTTAATATGGGTAATATCAATGCTAAAAACATTACTTTACAAGGTAATAAAGTAATGTTAAGTGCTGATACTAGTTATGATAATAAAAACAATAAGATAAAATTTAATCAAATTACAGCAGATGATATAACTTTAAAAGGTAATGAAGTTTATGTAGATATTTCTACTATAAATTCTAAAAACCTAACTACTGATGCAAAAAATAAAGGAATTGCTTATTTAAGTGCTACAGGATATTACTATAATCCTACAAAAAAATATAATGATATTGTATTTACTACTAAAGGTATAATGGATAAAACATATAATCAATACATTAGCATAGGTTCTGATGTAGACTGGTGGCACTTTGCTAAAGGGTGGAATGAGAGTGAAGAATTTAGAACTAATGTATTAGGTAATACTTTTAAACTTACTAATGATATTGATTTTGGAGCTAATTGTAAAAATGGTGTATGCACTGGTCAAAACTATGCGAACTATTGGATAGACTTAAATAATGATGGACAAAAACAAGCTAATGAATATACTAATATGATAGTTGGTTATGGCTTAGAAAATTTATTCAATAAAAACTTTGATGGACAAGGCTTTACACTTAAAAATATTAATATAGATGCAACTAAACTAGATAATAAGCCTGGTAGTGTAGGTATATTTGGCTATATTACGATAAGAGAAAATCCGATTAGTATTAAAAATATCAATGTTGATTATATGGGTGGAGGGATTAAGGTTGATGGCGGTATTTCTGGAAGTCCGCATGTAGGTGGTTTTGTGGGGTTAGCTCAAGGTGGAGTTTCTTTTTCTAATATTTCTTTAAATAATATAAGTAGTATTAATTGTAATACTGATCATTGTTCTGTAGGTGGTTTTGTGGGGACACAACTATATTCTCATATTACGAAAAATCATGATATTTTTTCTAATATTTCTTTAAATAACATAGGGGTTATACAAGCAACATCTACGGATGATTCAAATGTAGGTGGTTTTGTAGGGAATAGTGAAAACGGAGAATTTAACAATATTTCTATATACAATTTAGGAAGTATAATCGCTGATGATTTATTTCCTTCTGGTTCATGTTGTACAGGTGCAGGTGGCTTTGGTGGATTTTTTAGTACTTCAGGTGTTAAAAATATATACATATATTTTAAACCTGGTGCGATTATTAAATCAAATTTAAATGATCATGGAAAATTTTCTGGAGATGGAGGTATATTCAATAATGCCACCAACATCCACATCTACCACCATGAAAACGATTTAACCAACGCAACTGCTGATCAATATAACTGGAATAAATTCAACATCCACACCTATAATGATAATACTCAAGAAAGTGTTTATAAAGACTTTTTATCTAAGGCAAATACTATAGAAAAACCAACCCCACCAACCCCACCAACCAACCCTGATAACCCAAATGATTCTGATGTTGTTTTAGGTAGTGATGATGTAATTAGCAAAGAAGATTTAAACCAATGGCTTGATGAAATATTTGCAGGAAATTACTGGGTAGATATAAAAGATCTTGATAAAATTCATGGCCTAAATGAAAGTATCATTCAAAGTATATCTTTCTTAGAAGCTTTATATGGTCAAGAAGGTATGAAAGATATATTGGAAAAATTCCATAATGATTATAAAACAGCTTATTCTAAGTATGATAAATTTAAAAACAATAAAGCAGAACTTTTAGCTTTTATCAATGAAAAGTTAAAACCTTTAGTAAATTCAATCAACAAAGCTAATGAGAATTTCAATAAGCAAGATTATTATAATCAACTTAATGAATTAGCCTTAGCTTATAATAAATATGTAGAATTAATCAATAAAGGTTTAGCAAATAAAAACGATCAAGCTTTTAAAGATATTAGCAATGAATTATTTGCTTTAATAGCTCAAGCACAAGGTGAAACTAAAACTATAGAAGAATTAATTAAAGGCTTTAATAATCTACAAGCACAAGCAAAGGATAAATCTAACGGACATTTTATTGTTGAAGGAGAATTATCAGCTATTAAAATACCTTATCCTATTTTAGCTTCTATTAAAGATAATAACAATGGTAGTGGTGAAATAGATATACCAGATAAACCTATTGATCCAGTTGAGCCACCAATAGATAATAAACCAGATTTTTCTTTAAGCTTTGAACAAAGTTCTACTTTTAACTCTATAGGTAATGAAGCCATAGATGATGAGGAAGAACAAGAAGAAATAGAAGAAGCTTCTATGAATCAAAAAGGTAAAACCTGCATAGTAAGTGATAATTATAAAACTATGAATCCTTGTGTGGTTGGAGGATTATAAACACTTTGCTAGGATATAACTATCCTAGCAATAATAATGAGTATGAATAAATACTTGCATTAAACAATATTGTGATTAATCTATACAAATATAAAAGCCAAATTAAGAAAAAAATAAATAAAAATAAAAAATTAAGGAAAAACCATTATGAAAAAACTCTTATTTACTACTATAGCAATTAGTTCTTTAGTCTATGCTAATAATAATGAAGGTTCTATTATCATAGCTAAAAATGATATAGAAAAGGTTATAGAATTATCCCCTGATAAAAACCTCCCTCAAAACAAAGCCATAAAAGAAAATCTAAAAACCAAAGATGATTATGAAAAAGCCCAAGAAGCTAAAAAGGTTTTAGAAGAAAAAAAAGAACAATTAAAAGAAAAACTAAGACAAGAAGAGGAAGCTAGTAATAATCAAACTAATTTAACTAATACTAGTTCTACTAATGATAATACTAATAAAAAAACTAATAACACTATTAACTCAAATAAAGAAGTTAATACTAGTGCAAAAGATAATACTAATAATACAACTAGTAAAGAAAACAATACTAATATAAATACTACTACTAATGAAAAAACTAACAATACTAGTAAAGAAAATAATACTAATAATACTAATTCAAATAATCAAACCAATACCTCTAATAATAAAGCTAACCATACAACAAGTAACACTAACTCAAACAATCAAACCACTAATACAAGCAATATAAATAATTCTACTAACTCCACTACAAAGCCTATGATTAAATATCACTTTGTTCTTACTAATAAAAACACTAGCTTTAAAAAGCTAGGTATTAAAGAAGAAGATTTACAAAGCTTAGTGAGTGAGTTTAATGCTAAAAGATTTAGCTTGCAAGATTTACAAGATATATCTAATATCATTGCTTATTATTTTCAAGTTAATGGCTATCCTGCAGCAACAGCTTATATTCCTCAACAAGAATTTGATGGAAAAAATATTCAAATTAATATTTCTTTAGGAGTATTAGGCAAATATATAATAAAAAATAAAACTACTATAAAAGATCACTTCATAGAAAGTAAGCTTAATGAAAAAATCAAAGGTAAAATCATCTCTACTAAATTAATAGAAGATAGTGTGTATAAAGTCAATGAAATGTATGGACTAAATACCCTAGCAGGTTTACAAGCAGGAGAGAATGTAGGAGAAACTGATATACTTATAGAAGTAGAACCTGATACTAAGGCTAATGTATTATTATATAGTGATAATTATGGTATTAAGAGTGCAGGAGAATATAGAGCTGGTATTAGTATGGGATTTAATTCTATATTAAATATGGGAGATTATTATAATTTTTACTTACAATCAAGTGATGAAAAACAAATCAACTATGGAGCTAGTTATACTTTCTTTTTAGGAAATTTAAAAATTACTCCAAGTATTTCTCAAGGATCTTATTCTTTAGGTGGAGATTATAAAGAAGTTGGCTTTAGTGGTACTTCTAGAAATTTTGGTATAGACTTTTCTTATCCTGTATGGATAAATACAAATTCATCTTTATACTTTACTTCTAGTATTTATCATAAGATATTAAAAGATGAACCTTTTTCAAATATATTTGATGATTATAGTATAGATAAACATTCTAATGTAGGTAGTATGGGTTTAGAAGGTTTATTTAGAGGCTTTGAAAATAATACCCTAAGTTATAGTGCTAAGATAAGTATAGGTAAAGTTAATGATGATGGCACTACTATATTTGGAGATACATCTAAAAGTGATGGTAATGGCTTTGGTTGGTTTAGAAAACTCAATGCTAGTTTGAATAATTATTATAGTATTAATGAATACATTACTCATACTTTAAATATAAACTATCAAAAGGTATTAGGGAATTTTGAACTAGATTCTTCTGAAAGTTCATCTTTAGGTGGAGCTTATGGAGTAAGAGCTTATGATAATGGAGAAGGTGATGGAGATAATACCATAGTAGCTAACTTTGGTATAAGAATAAATATACCAAATACGAATTTTTATTTTACACCTTTTTATGATATAGGTTATGCTTGGTATGAAAAAGACTCAGGAAGTAGATTAGCAGATGAGCATTTTTTAGATGCAGTGGGTTTACAAATACTTTATAATAAGAATAATGCATATTATATAAAACTTGATGCAGCAAGAGCATTACATCAGTATAAATACGATGATGATCATAGAATGAAATTATATTTAAGTGGTGGGGTGTATTTTTAACCCCTTGTTTTAATTACCACTTAGAAAGTACACTTTGGTGGATAAGGATTTAAACACCAAAGAAAATTTCAGGTTTTAATTTAAGCATTAAACAATATGCAGCTAAGCATGTTTGTTCTCTTGTATAGTTTTTTGCTCCTTGTATATGAATACATTCTTGCAAAAAGGTTCCATCTTTATACATAGCTCCTATGTAGATGGTACCTGCTTTGGTGTTTTTATCATCTGCCTCTCCAGCTACCCCACTAAGTGCTAAAGCAAAATCACAATTTGTGGTTTTAAAAGTTCCTTTTAGCATAAAGTAAATACAGCGATCAGAGTATTCTCCAACACTTTCTAAGGTGTCGTTGCTCACACCAAGCCAGGAGTTTTTTAAGCGATTAGAATAGGTTATCAAAGAGCCTTCAAACACATTGGAAATTCCTGAATTTTCAGCTAGTTTAGAGGCGCAAAGTCCTGCGGTGCAACTTTCTGCAAAAGAAATTTTTAAGTTTTTTTCCAAAAGTTTTTTAGCTATAAATTTAATAGGATCGTTCCCTAAAAACACTTTTCCAGCAAAAAGTTTAAAAACACCTTTTAAAAATCCTTCTAGTTTTCCATACTGACTGGCGCTTGCTCTAATGCAAATGAGATTATCTAATAATGCACTTGAGTTAGTTTGAATTTCGAAAGAAGTAGTAAGTGTGTTAAGTAAGATGTTCGCACTCATCTCATCTATATCTAAAAGGCAAAAATACGCATAATCAAGTTCAGGATTTTGCAAGATCAAAGGTAGTTTTTGCTCTATATTTATATTTAATAAATTAATATGGCATTGCCCAAAAGAACTTAAAAAGGAATTTTTTTCACGCGAAGCTTTTGAAGGCACTAAGGTATCATTTTCTAAAATTAAAACATCATCGTTTAAAGTTGCTATGATTTTAGCTATGGTTGTGTAGTATTCGCTAATACTAAAAATGGTTATATGGTTATATTCTTTAGAAAGTTTTTCAAGTAAAAAAGGAAGATCTTTATCAGGCTTGTTTATAAATTTTAACTCGTGGAGTTCTAAAAATTGCTTTTTATACTCCTCTTGAATATAACGCATGTAGTTTTCATTAATGATAATTTCACTGCCTATAATGATAATTAAATGTTTCATGATTTTCCTTTTTTTTCTTGCGATTATAACAAAAAAATAAGTGCAAATTAAAAGTATTTTAAGTAAAATTAACTATTTTTAAATTTTTAAGGTGGATAGTATGGATTATAAAGATACGCTATTGCTTCCAAATACGACTTTTGCAATGCGTGCAAATTTAGCAGAGCTTGAACCTAAGCGTTTTAACAAGTGGTTTGAAAACAACTATGCTTATGAAAAAATGAAGCAAAAAAGACAAGGTGTAAATGAAAGTTTTACTTTGCATGATGGCCCTCCTTATGCTAATGGACATTTGCATATTGGTCATGCTTTAAATAAAATTTTAAAAGATATCATCATAAAAATGCATTATTTTCAAGGTAAAAAAGTGCGTTTTACTCCAGGTTGGGATTGTCATGGCTTACCTATAGAGCAGCAAGTTGAAGTTAAACTTAAAGATAAAAAACAAAGTTTAAGCAAAAAAGAAATTCGTGAGTTTTGTAGAGAGCATGCGAGAGAATTTGTAAATATCCAAAGAGATGAATTTAAGTCTTTGGGTGTGATTGCTGATTGGGATGAGCCATACTTGACTATGAAAAATGCTTTTGAAGCAGATATTTACAAGGCTTTATGTAAAATCGCTAAAAAAGGACTTTTACTAGAAAGAAGCAAGCCTGTTTTTTGGAGTTGGGCTGCTAAGAGTGCGTTAGCAGAAGCTGAAGTAGAATATGAAGATAAAGAAGATTATTCTATTTTTGTAGCATTTGAGCTTGATAAAACTTCCCTTGAAAAACTAGGCGTTGAAAAAGCTAAAGCAGTTATTTGGACTACCACGCCTTGGACTTTACCGGCAAATCAAGCTATATCTTTAAATCCAAATGAAAAATATGTTATTACTGAAGAAGGTTATATTTTTGCTAAAGCCTTGCTTGAAAATATGATCAATAAAAACTTCACTCAAGGAAAAATTAAAAAAGAACTTTTAGGTGCCGAATTTGAAAATCTAAGTGCTATCAATCCACTCAATCAAAGAAAATCTACTCTTATTTTAGGTGATCATGTTTTAATGGAAGGTGGAACAGGACTTGTACACACTGCACCAGGGCATGGCGAGGATGATTATTATGTGTGCTTAAAATATGGCATTGAAGTGATTATGCCAGTAGATGATGGCGGGTGTTACGATGAAACACTAAGAGCTAAAGGGCTTTTACCGGATCATTTGCTAAATGAGTTTATAGGGCTTCATATTTTTAAGGCAAATGAGCGCATATTGGAACTACTTGGTGAAGCTTTGCTTGAAAGTTCTAAATTTACACATTCTTACCCATTTTGTTGGAGAACACATAAACCTGTTATTTATAGAGCTACAAAACAATGGTTTATTTTAATGGATGAGAAAAAATTAGATGGAAAATCTTTAAGAGAATTGGCGTTAGAGCAGTTAAAAAATGTGAAATTTTATCCAGAAAGTGGAATAAAAAGACTTAGTTCTATGATAGAAAATCGCCCTGATTGGTGTATATCAAGACAAAGAGATTGGGGTGTGCCTATAGCATTTTTTAGAGATAAAACCACCAAAGAAGTAATTTTTGATGATAATGTTTTAGACTATCTAGTAGGAATTTTTGAAACAAATGGAGCTGATGCGTGGTGGGATTTGGAAATAAAAGATTTATTACCACCAAATAGCAAGTATGATCCAAATAACTTAGAGAAAGTTTATGATATTTTAGATGTGTGGTTTGATAGTGGTAGTACTTGGGAAGCGGTGTTAAACTCAGCTAGATATGATGCAGGAGAATATCAAGCTTCGATGTATCTTGAAGGAAGTGATCAACACCGCGGTTGGTTTCAAAGCTCACTTTTAATTTCTACTGCGATTAATCATAAAACCCCATATAAAAACATACTTACTCATGGCTTTACCGTTGATGAGAAGGGTCAAAAAATGAGCAAGTCAAAAGGCAATGTGATATTACCTCAAAATGTAGCTAAAAATTATGGAGTAGAAATTTTAAGACTTTGGATAATGCTTAGTGATTATTCAACGGACTTAAAAATTTCAGATAATATTTTAAAACAAGTAAGCGAACAATATAGAAAGATAAGAAATACTATGAGATTTTTGCTTGCAAATACCAATGATATAGAATTTTTAGAAACAAAAAATTTCACACTTTTAGATAAGTGGATCTTAATGCGTGCTAAAATGGCTTTTGAAACATGTGAAGCCGCTTTTGAAAAATATGAATTTGCAAAAGGTTTTAGTGTACTTTTAAATTTCTTAAGTGCAGATTTAAGTGGAATTTATTTAGATGTGTGTAAAGATAGATTGTATTGTAATGCAAAAGATGACGCAAAAAGAGTAAGCGCGCAAAGTGCTATGGTGTTAATAGCTAGAAAACTTTTTACACTTTTAGCTCCAAGTCTTACTTATACCATAGATGAAGCATTAGAGCATGCAAATGTGGCTATTAAAGAAAATGCTAAAGATGTGTTTGATTTGGTGTTAAAGAATGGCTTTGAATATGATTTTAAAATAGAAGATGAATTATTTATTAAATCAAGAGAAAAATTCTTTGAACTTGTTGATGTATTAAAAAAAGATAAAATCATCAAATCAACCCTAGAGTTAAGCTTACAAACAAGTGCAAATGAGCTTTTGAGTGAAGATATTGAAGAAGTGGCAGATTGGTTTATGGTAAGCTCGGTAGAAAGCTTAGATGATAAAGAAGCTTTGAATGAATTTAAGATAGATAATCATAGCTTTAAAATTGTGCGTTCTTTATTGCACAAGTGTCCAAGATGTTGGAAGTTTTTAGCAAAAGAAGAAGAATGTTTATGTCCAAGATGTAATAGTGTGGAAAAAGCAAAAAATGTTTGAGCAAGCTTTACCTTTTAGTGTGATAGTGATTACTTTATTAAGTTTTTTATTTGTCACGCTTTTTTTGTTTTATTTGGTTAAAAGATTTAAGGATAAATAATGGTAACTTTAAAAGAAGCTTTGAAATTTTCAAATGAAGAATTAGAAAGTCTAAAAAAAGAATTAAATGAAAAAGCACACCAACAAAAGTATTTAGGTGCTTATGTCGAGCAGTTTTTAAATAAAGACTTAAGTGTTTCAGGTGCTGGCGTACCAGTAGCTATAAAAGATAATATTAGCGTTAAAGATTGGGAGTTAACTTGTGGTTCTAAAATTTTACAAGGCTATGTGGCACCTTATGATGCAAGTGTTATTGTAAATTTACGCAAAAATAATTTTGCTCCATTTGGAAGATGTAATATGGATGAATTTGCTATGGGAAGCACAAGTGCGACTTCTTTTTATGGTAAGACATTAAATCCACTTGATAATACTAAAGTTCCAGGTGGAAGTAGTGGCGGAAGCGCTACTGCGGTCGCTGCTGGGATAGCTTTGGCAAGTTTAGGTTCAGATACTGGTGGTTCGGTAAGACAACCTGCTGCTTTTTGTGGTTGTGTTGGGTTTAAACCAAGCTATGGAAGAGTTAGTAGATATGGATTAGCAGCGTATTCTTCGAGTCTTGATCAAATTGGAGTTTTAACACAAAATGTTGAAGATGCTGCGATTTTATATGATGCTATTGCAGGTTATGATGAAAAAGATAGTACAAGCGCAAACATAGCTCTTGAGCCAACCGCACCAAAACTAAATGCAAATAAAAAGCTAAAAATAGCTGTGATTAAAAACTATGTAGAACAAACTAATGATGATGTAAAACAAGCCTTATTGAAAACCATAGATATGTTAAAAGCAAGTGGCCATGAAATTGTTTATAAAGACTTAATGGATTCTACATTTGATGTTGCAGCTTATTATATCATAGCAGCAGCTGAAGCAAGTGCAAATTTGAGTCGTTATGATGGCGTAAGATATGGTAGAAGAAGCGAAAAATGTGATAATCTTAGCCAAATGTATATAAATAGTAGAAGTGAAGGTTTTGGCGAGGAAGTAAAAAGAAGAATTTTACTAGGAACCTTTGTCTTAAGTAGTGGGTATTATGATGCATATTATATCAAAGCACAAAAGGCTAGAAGATTTATCAAACAAAAATATGAAGAAATTTTAAATGATTGTGATTTGATTTTTATGCCTGTTGCTCCAAGTGTTGCTTTTGGTTTTAATGATATTAAAACTCCGGTACAAATGTATTTAGAAGATGTATTTACTATTTCAGTTAATTTGGCAGGGCTTGGTGGTATTAGTGTGCCAGTAGCAAAAAATGAAAACGGACTTAATATTTCTGCTCAACTTATCTGTAAAGCTTATGATGAGCAAACTTTATTAGATGGTGCTTTAAGCTTGGAAGAAATTATCAAAAACAAATAAAGGAAAAATCATGAAAATCATCAAACGCGCTTTAACTTTTGAAGATGTTTTGTTAGTTCCTCAATACTCTGAGGTTTTACCTAAAGAAGTAGATATTAAAACAAGGCTTACAAAAAATATCACTTTAAATATGCCTTTAATTTCAGCTGCTATGGATACGGTTACTGAGCATAGGGCAGCTATCATGATGGCAAGACTTGGTGGTATAGGGGTGATCCATAAAAATATGGATATAGCTTCGCAAGTTAGAGAAATAAAAAGAGTTAAAAAAAGTGAAAGCGGCGTGATTATGGATCCTATTTATATAGGACCTAAAGCAAGTGTTAAAGAAGCACTAGAATTAATGGCTGAATATAGAATTTCAGGTGTTCCTGTGGTAGATGAGAATAAAATTTTAATAGGAATTTTAACTAATCGCGATTTGAGATTTGAAACAAATTTTGATAATTTGGTAGAAAATGTAATGACAAAAATGCCTTTAATCACTGCTAAAAAAGGATCTACTTTAGATGATGCAGAAAGAATTTTTTCTACTAATAAAGTAGAAAAACTTCCAATTGTAGATGAAAATAACCACTTAGAGGGCTTAATCACTATAAAAGACTTAAAAAAACGCAAAGAATATCCAAATTCAAATAAAGATACCTATGGAAGATTAAGAGTAGCTGCGGCTGTTGGTGTGGGTCAGCTTGATCGCGTGAAAGCTTTAGTGGAGGCTGAAGTTGATGTTATCGTAATGGATAGTGCACATGGGCATTCTAAAGGGATTATTGATACATTAAAAGCAATTAAGGCTGAGTTTAATGTAGATGTGATAGTAGGAAATGTTGCAAGTGCCAAAGCGGTTAAAGATCTTTGCGAGGCAGGTGCTGATGCGATTAAGATAGGTATAGGACCTGGTAGTATTTGTACAACGCGTATTGTTTCAGGCGTAGGTGTGCCTCAAATTTCAGCTATAGATGAATGTGCGATAGAAGCAAGTAAATACGGCGTGCCAGTAATTGCTGATGGGGGTATAAAATACTCAGGCGATATTGCAAAAGCTATTGCAGCAGGAGCAAGTAGTGTTATGATAGGCTCACTTTTAGCAGGAACTGATGAGAGCCCAGGCGAGTTATTTACTTATCAAGGAAGGCAATATAAGAGTTATCGTGGTATGGGAAGTTTAGGAGCTATGCAAAAAGGTAGCTCGGATAGATATTTTCAAGAAGGTACTGCTCAAGATAAGCTTGTGCCCGAAGGTATTGAAGGTAGGGTGCCTTATGTAGGGAGTATAAAAAGTGTAGTACATCAGCTTTTAGGCGGACTTAGATCCTCTATGGGTTATGTAGGTGCAGTAGATATTAAAGCTTTCCAAGAAAGAGCTGAATTTGTAGAAATTACCGCAGCAGGATTAAAAGAAAGCCATGTGCATGATGTAACTATCACTGCTGAAGCACCAAATTATAAGGTAAGTAATTAATGGAATTTGAAGATCACATTAAACAAGCTGAGCTTTCTTTGGAAAAACTTAACGATAAAGATTTAGACCTTAAAACTTGTGTAGAAATTTACAAAGAAGGCTTAAAAAGTATCAAGCAAGCAAGAACTATGCTTGAAAATGCTAAATTAGAAATTGAGCAAGTAGATGAGTAGTGTTGTAGCTTTGCAGTTTCCAACTTTGGCTTTGAGTGAATCAAGGCTTGATTATTATCTAAAAGCTGCTAAGGAAAGTGGCGCGAATTTGGTGGTTTTAGGCGAATATGTTTTAAATAGTTTTTTTAGTGAGCTAAAAACTATGCCAAAAAGTATGATTAAAGAACAAAGTCAAAGCAAAAAAGCAAGCTTGATAAAACTTGCTAAAAAATATGATTTAAACATTATTGCACCTTTTATAAGTGTTGAAAATGATGGCTTAAAAAAACTATGCTTAAAAGTAAGCCCGCAAAATGTAAAAGTGTATGAGCAACAAATTTTAATGCCTTATGTGCATTGGAATGAAGAAAAATTTTTTAACAATAAAAAAACTGATAAGCTTAAACTTTTTACTTTCACACATGAGGGTTTAAAATGTGCTTTACTTTTTGGCTTTGAAGCACATTTTGATATCTTTTGGCAAATGATTATGAAAAAAAAGATAGACTTAGTCATCATTCCCACAGCTAGTACTTTTGAAAGCAATCAAAGATGGCTAGAACTTTTAAAAACAAGAGCTTTTTTAAACTCAACAAGCATTTTAAGGGTTAATCGCATAGGTAATTTAAAGCAAGAAAATGAGTGGAAATTTTATGGAGATAGTTTTTTTGTTAATGCTTTTGGAGAAGTGCAAGAGCAACTTGGCGATCAAGAAGAAATGCTTGTGGTAGAAGTTAGCAAAGCAAATGAAGCTAGAAATTTATGGGGCTTTGATAAGCTTATAAAAAATTACGAAGAATAATCTTTTTTAGCAAGAAAATATTATTTAAAGGAGTATAATGAGAAAAATTTTATTGCAAATTCTTTCTTTTAGTTTTATTTTTATGGGAATTTTTGCTTCAGTTAGATTTTTGATGATAAAAAATTTAACTAATGAAAGCGAAAATACCTTAATGGTGTATGTGTATGGACTAGGTCATGATATGAGAACTTTTAGTGCTATTTTTCTACCCTTATTTTTGTATGGTTTGCTTTCTTATGTAAGTTTGGTTTTTAAAGATAGAAAATATCATACTACGGGGGGGGGGTAATTGCTAAAATTTATTTTTACCTTTCTAGTTTTTATGTAGCTTTTATAGCTTTTATTGTTTTAATTTCTGCATTTATACATTATTATTACTTTCAACTTTATGCAAGCAAGATTGATATTTTTATTTTTGGTTTAAAAGATGATGATACTAAGGCTATATTGTCGATAGTTTTTTCTGATTATCCCATTATAAAAGCATTGTTATTAGCTGTAATTTTTAGTATATTTTGTTTTTATCTTAATATTAAAATTCTTAGCTTAAAACTAGAGACTATTAAAGTAAAACTAGTGTTTTTTGTTTTATTAAACATTTTACTAATTTATGCTTATGTTGTAGCGCTAAGAGGACATTTTACTTATAATGCACTAAGAGCTTCAAGTTATGAATTTAGTACCATAAAAGCTTTTAATGAAATTTCTACAAATCCTTTAATGGCTTTTTCATGGGCATATAAAGAGTATAAAAATCAGCAAGAATTTAAAAGTGTAGATATAAAACAGCTTAATCAACTAGAAGAAAAGCTTTTTCCTATGTTTGATACTACTTTAACACATCAAAATCATGCTAAAAATCACATTTATGTTAATATCATGGAAAGTTTTGGTTTAAATTTGGCTGAGTTTAATACTGAAAAAATTAATCTTTTGGGAAATTTAAAAAAGCACTTTGAGCAAGATATTGTTTTTACTAGATTTTTATCTAGTGCAAACAATACCATAGAAAGTTTTAATCGTTTAATTTTTTTAAGCCCAAATATTATTTCAAATGGATTGTACCAAAAAGAAAAGCTAGATTTTACACCTTTGCAAATTTATAAAAATGCAGGGTACAAGATAGTTTTTGTTTATAGTGGTAATGCTTCTTGGTATAATCTTGGAAATTATTTTAAAAATCAAGGTGTAGATGAAATTATAGATGAAAATACGCTTATGCAAGATTTTCCACAAGCTAGAAAAACAAAACATAAATACGGTATAGCTGATGAGTTTATGTATAAAAAAATATATTCTATCTTTGAAAATGCCAAAAGTCCTACACTTGTTATCTCTCTTAGTATTTCCACTCATAGACCTTATATACATAAAAGTAAAAAACAACTTATTGATGAGAATGCTTTAGATGAAAAGATATTAAATCAATTTATTATCAGTGATTCCATAGGTGCTTTAAATGCTTATGCATATGCAAATGATGAATTCGGAATGTTTTTAGATCATATAAAAGAAAGCAAATTTAAGGATAATATTATAGTTGCTGCTACAGGAGATCATAGATTTAGAGATATTAAGATAGATACAAATTTTCAAAAAGTTTTTGCTTATAGCGTGCCTTTTTATTTATATCTTCCAAAGTATTTAAAAAATGATATTTATTATGATAAAAACCGCGTGGGTTCACATAAAGATATTTTTCCAACACTTTATAATCTTACTCTTAGTAATACAAAATATTTAAGTTTAGGAGGAAGAAATATGTTAGCACCTATAAAAAATGAAAAGTTAGAATTTGGTTTTAATGAGCTTATTTGGATTGATCAAAATGGAGTGTATAGTGGAGATAATGGTTATTATTTTGAAAATAATACTAGTATAAAAGATACAAATAAGGCTTTTGAATTAGATTCATATCATAAGAATTTCTCAAAAATTTATAAGGAGTTGTTTCAAAAACAATTAAATTATAGATTAATTAATCTCAAAACATCAAATGATAGTGAGTAGATTTTATCTCCAAAGGCTTTTATATTTTATTTTTAGTAAACAAATGATAGAATTTTGCCTTAAATTTTTAAAAAATTTGAGGCAAAAATGCAAAAAATTCATTTTATAGGTATAGGTGGTATTGGAATTTCAGCTTTGGCGAGATTTTTAAAAGAGCAAGGCTTTAAGATAAGTGGTTCTGATATCAAAGAAAGTAAAATCACAAAAGAATTAGAAAAAGAAGGTATAGATATAAAAATTCCTCATCATAAAGACAATGTTAAAGATGTTGATTTAGTGGTATATTCAGCTGCTATTAAAGAAGATAATGAAGAGTTAGCTGGCGCAAAAAAGCAAAATATCACAACGCTTTCAAGAAAAGAAGCCTTACCTATGATCTTAAAAGACAAAAGGGTTTTTGCGGTTGCTGGTGCTCATGGTAAAAGCACGACTTCAAGCATTTTAGCAAGCTTGATAGAAGCTTCTGTGATCATTGGTGCAGTGTTAAAAGAAAGTGGCACTAATATGCTTTATAAAGAAAGCGAAAATCTCGTTTTTGAAGCTGATGAAAGTGATAGTTCTTTTTTAAACTCAAACCCATATTTAGCTATAGTGACTAATGTAGAAGCTGAACATTTAGATCATTATGAAAATGATCTTGCAAGATTACACAAGGCCTATGCAGATTTTTTGCATTTGTCTAAAATTCAAGTGATTAATGCTGAAGATGAGTTTTTATCAAGTTTAAATTTAAATAATGCTAAAAGACTTTATCCTAGCAAAGATATCACAAATATTTATATGAAAGTAGAAAATTTTAAACCAAAAACATATTTTACATTTAAAGATTTTGGGGAATTTAGTGTTTTTGGTATGGGCGAACATGTGGCGATGGACGCTACCTTAGCTATTTTGGCTGCGAGTGAATTTGTAAGTATGGAAGAGATAAAAACTAAGCTTTTAAAATATCAAGGTATTAAAAAAAGATTTGATATTTTATTTGCAAATGAAAATATGGCTTTGATTGATGATTATGGACACCATCCAACAGAAATCAAAACCACACTTAAAGCAGCAAGTGAGTATGCAAGATTAGCTGGATATAAAAAAATCATAGCTATTTTTGAGCCTCACCGCTACACGCGTTTAAGTGCAAACATAGAGTATTTTAGTGAGGTTTTAGCAAGTGTTGATGAACTTTACATATTACCTGTGTATGCAGCAGGGGAAGCTAAAATAGAAATTAATATGCAAAAATATTTTCCAAAAGCTAAATTTATAAAAGAAATCAAAAGAGAAGAAAGCGCTATTTATTTTGATGATGAGTTGATTGAAAATGGCTTAGTAATTGGCTTTGGCGCAGGAGATATAAGCACAAAGCTTAGGGGCAAGTATGTTTAAGATTTTTTTATATATCTTAGCTTTTTTTGCGATTTTACTTTTTTTTGTTTTTTTGCGTAAAAAAATAGGCAAGATTAGTAATTATCTTTTGATTTTAGTGTTGATTTTGATGATTGCTTTTGCAATTAAATTTGAGTTAAGTGCTACAAGAAGTGGAGTTTTAAAAAAAGAAACACTTAATGCATTTTTACAAGGACAAAGTCTAATTTGCAAAGATGTTAATATAAGTAAAGAGTATTTTAACTTCGAGCATGGAACTCAAAGCTTTGTTTCTAATGGTAAAAACAAGCAATTTAAAGCATTGATTTTTGATATAAAAGATTGCAAGGTGGATAAATAATGCAAGAGCAATTTTTTAAAAAGCTAGATTTAGATACTTATATAGAAGATTTCAAAGGACTTTTTGCAAGAGACAAAGAATTTTTTTTACAAGGTGATAGCAAACTTCATCATAAAAGAATCAACGAACTCTCGCTGATTGATTTTAATCCACCACCTATGATAGAAGAGCTAAATAGTGCTTTAACTCATCTTAGCAAACAAGGAATTTTACATTTAAGTCAAAGCTTTGAATTTATTAAAATCTGTAAGTATTTTAAGTATTTAAAGGGCTTAAAATTTGAAGAAAGTTTGAAAGAATGGCTTTTAAAAATAGAAATTCCACAGGTTATTTTAGAACTTTTTGAGTATTTTGATGAAAAGGGTGAAATTAAAGAAAGTATTGATGAAAGACTTGTTAATTTAAATTTAGCTCTAAAAATGAAAAAAGAAAGCTTGATAGCTGAGTTTAAAAAACTCACATATGCTAAAAGTCTTAGTGTGTATTTAATCGATACACAAATTCATCTTATAAATGGTATGGAGGCCTTGCTTTTACGTGGTGGGTTTAATCATGTCTTAAAAGCAAAAATCATAGGTAGAAGTAGTGGCGGTGGATTTTATGTGGTGCCTTTGAGTGTGGAAAAAATTCAAAGCCAAATTGATGAAGTCAAAGATGCCAAAGAAGAGATTTTTTATGAATATGCTAAAAAAATTAGCTTGGTTTTTTATAAAAATTTGATGTTTTTAAAATTTATTAATAATGCTTTTGATTTATTTGATCATTATAGTGCTAGAGTTTTGATGGCTAAAAAACATGATTATGAGTTTGTTTTAACTGATAGTTCTAATAATTTAAGTTTATATAACTTCGCACATCCGGCTTTAAAAAATGCAAAAAGTGTAAATATAGAATTTAATAAAAAAGTTTTAATCATCACAGGTGTAAATGCAGGTGGTAAGTCTATGCTTTTAAAAGGAATTTTAAGCGCAGCTTTACTTGCAAAGCATTTACTTCCTATGAGAATTAACGCACAAAAAAGTCAAATAGGAAATTTTAAAGAATTTGATGCGATTTTAGAAGATCCACAAAATGTAAAAAACGATATTTCTACTTTTGCAGGAAGAATGTTGCATTTTTCTAAGCTTTTGGGTAAGAAAAATGTTTTATTAGGAATTGATGAGATAGAGCTTGGGACAGATTTTGAAGAAGCAGCGTGTTTATATACCGAGCTTATTTCTAAGCTTTTAGAGCAAGATAATAAAATCATCATCACAACTCACCACAAACGCCTTGCAATGCTTTTAGCTAAAAATTCACAAGTTGAACTCATCGCTGCTTTGTATGATGAAGAGCTTTCAAGGCCAAAATATGAGTTTTTAAAAGGTACCATAGGTAAATCTTATGCATTTGAGACAGCTTTAAGGTATGGTATAAGTGCGAATTTAGTGCAAAATGCTAAAAAACTTTATGGAGAAGATAAAGAAAATTTAGAAGAAATGGTGAGTAAAAACATCAATCTTGAGCTTTCTTTACGTAAAAAAAATGAAGAGCTTGGGAAAAAAGAAGCCAAGGTAGATGAAATTTTACTTTCACTCAAAGATCAAAAAGAAAAAAACGAGCAAGAATTTAAAAAGCTTGTTTCTAATTTAGAGTTTAAATATCACAAAGCCATAGAAGAAGCTAAAAAAACGATAAATTTAAAAGATATCAAAGAAAAACAAAGAAGTCTAAATAAAGCTAATGAGCTTAAAAAAAGCATTATTTTACCAAGTATGGAGCAAAATGAAGAGCTTAGGGTGGGCGACTTTGTCAAATACGAAAAAATCAAAGGTAAAATCACAGCTATTTCTAAAAATGATGCGATAATTCAAAGTGATGGATTAAGTTTGCGTGTACCATTAAAGCTTCTTAAAAAAAGCAATCAAACCCCTAAGCAAAAGGTAAAATCAAGTGTTAGTATAACTCGCCCAAGTGCTTTAAATATGATTTTAGATTTACACGGCTTAAGAAGCGATGAAGCACTTGAAAGACTTGATAAATTTATCTCTGATGCTTTGATAGTGGGTTTTGATGAGGTGATAGTTTATCATGGTATAGGCACAGGAAAATTAGCTTTTGCGGTAAAAGAGTTTTTAAAAGCTCACAAAAGCGTAAAAAGCTTTAATGATGCACCGATTAATCAAGGTGGTTTTGGCGCTAAGGTGGTTAAATTGTAAGGAAATAAATGATTACAAAAAATAATTTAAAACAAGTTTTAGAAATTTTAGGTTTTAAAAATGAAAATGAAAACTATGTAAAAACAATCAATAATTACATGCTTTCAATAGATTATAAAAATCAAAGTATTAATTACCCAAAAGAAATCAAAATTCATGATAAAACTACTTCAAATTTTTTACACCCTGAAAATTTTGTAGTTTTTGAATGTGTGCATAGACTTTTAGAAAAAGGCTACAAGGCTGAACATTTAGAGTTAGAACCAAAATGGAATCTTGGCAGGGATAAAAAAGGTGGCAAAGCTGATATTTTAGTAAAGGATAATGAAAATAACCCCTATTTAATTATAGAGTGTAAAACTATAGATTCTAAAAATAGTGAGTTTGTAAAAGAATGGAATAGAATGCAAGAAGATGGAGGACAGCTTTTTTCTTATCTTCAGCAAGAAAAAGGCGTAAAATATCTTTGTCTTTATACAAGTGATTTTAGTGATAAGTTGGAATATAAAAATTATATCATACAAGCTTACGATAATGAAGAATATTTAAAAGAAAAAGAATTGCAAAATTCTTATAAAAAAGCCAATAACAATATAGAGCTTTTTAAAACTTGGAAAGAAAGTTATGAACTACAATATTTTGAACAAGGCATTTTTGAAGCAAATGTCAATGCTTATAAAATTTTAGAAATAATTCCAACATTTGATAATCTTAAAGAACTTAAAGAAGAAGGCAAATATCATGAATTTGCAAAAATTTTACGTAAGCATAATATATCAGGCAAGGAAAATGCCTTTGATAAACTTGTAAATATTTTTCTTTGCAAAATTTATGATGAAACTTTTAATAAAAACAATCTTAAATTTGGATATTTTGGTGTAATGGCAGATACTTATGCAAATATGCAAGATAGATTAATGTGGCTTTATAAAGAAGCTATGAAAGAATTCTTAGGAGAAAAAATTACCTTTGTATCTAATGAAGATATAGAAAAAGACTTTAAGCAATTAAAGATAAAAACTTTAAAAGAAGCAATGCAAAATTACATCAAAGAATTAAAATTTTATTCCAATAATGATTTTGCATTTTTAGAAGTGCATAATAAAGAATTATTCTTAAAAAACGCACTTGTGTTAAAAGAAATAGTAGAGCTTTTTGCAAATTACAAGCTTACTCAAAACTCTACAAATCAATTTTTAGGCAATCTTTTTGAACTTTTTTGCAAAAAGGTATGAAGCAAGATGAAGGGCAGTTTTTCACTCCTATTCAAATTTGTGAATTTATTATGTATTCTTTACCGCTTCAAGAAATGTTAAGCAAAAACTCTAAAGCTTTAAGGGTGATTGATTATGCTTGTGGTGCTGGACATTTTTTAAACACCTATGCCAATGAGCTTAAGCGATATTTAACAGAAGAAGAATTAAAAGAGCATTATAAAAATATTTATGGTATTGAAAAAGAATATCGCTTAAGTAAGGTTTCTAAGGTCTCAAGTGCAATGTATGGGCAAAATGAAATCAATATTTTATACGCTGATGCACTTGCTTCTTTTGAGTTAGCAAATATAAGCAATCTAGAAGGAGAAAAAGCAAAACCACAAATAGAATCTAATAATTTTGATTTGCTTATAGCAAATCCACCTTATTCTGTAAAAGGATTTTTAGAAACTTTAAGTGATAAATCTAAAAATACCTATAAACTTTTTAACGATGATATAAACATAGAAACAAATAGTGCTATTGAATGTTTTTTCATAGAAAGAGCAAATCAAATTTTAAAAGATAATGCTAAAGCTGCCATTATTTTGCCAAGTTCTATTTTAAATAAGGATTCTATTTATAAAAATACAAGAGAAATATTATTTCAAAATTTTGATTTTATTGCCATTGTTGAGCTTGGAAGCTGTACTTTTGGAGCGACAGGGACAAATACGATTATTTTATTTTTACGCAAAAAAGAAACTTTTAAACAAGAAAATCATCTTATTTCTCAAGATTATAGTTTGATTAAAGAACGCATAGAAGCTGAAAATTTAAAAGACAATGAAAACTTTTATCAAAATTATCTAAGTGCGTATTGTGACTTTAGAAAATTTGATAAAGAGCTTTATGAAAATTTTTTAAACGGCAGCTTAGATTCTAAACTTGCAGAGCTAGAAGCCTTTAAAGATTATCGCAATGCATTTGAGCAAACAAGCGATTATAAAAAACTTAAAGAATCTAAAATTTATAAAGAGAGTAAAGATAAAAAAAGTTTAGAAGATAAAGCCTTTTTAGCTTATACTCAAGCAATAGAAAAAGATAAACTGCTTTATTTTTGTTTAAGTCTTAATCAAGAAGTCTTAATCATAAAATCCCCAAGTGATATAAAAGAACAAAAGAAATTTTTAGGCTATGAGTGGAGCAATAGAAAAGGCGATGAAGGCTTAAAAGAATTGCACGAGCCTTATTTGAGTCCACTTTTTGAAAGAGACAATCCGCAAAATGAGACTAAACTTAATACTTTAATTT